>JALDXL010000191.1:0-4814 GCA_032155045.1 Nitrososphaerales archaeon | reverse complement strand
TTTAGTATTCTCTATTATTAGTATTAATCTTAAGTTAGTACAATTTTCAATTTCAGGTAAATCTTCCAGTACTGCAGAATACTGCGCTAAATATGGATTGCTGGCATCTCCAGATTGTTGGTAGTAAAATAACTTTTTAAATTAAATTCCGAATTTTTTACTGTATAAATTTATTGAATCTTCATTACGAAAATAATAAATATTCTGTAATTTTCTAACAAATAAGATGGTTAGAAAAGGTTACAATCGATGTCTATATATTTTGATTGCAATTTCGTTTACTTTCAGCATTTTATACCTTACTGCTTTTTCTTATGAATCGGTATATGCACAAAAAAATGATGATGATAAAGACGATGATAAAAAAGAAGATAAAGACAAGCTCATAGTTAAAGCCGCTATCGATTTGGAAAATGTAGATATGGATAATACCAAGTTCATAAGAGTTATAGGTTTTATTAATGGAGAAGAGGCCAAGCAAGATATTCCTATATCTTCAATAGATAAGAATAAGAATAATTTGAATGTAGAATTAAAAGTAAATGAAGAAAATGATATAGTTGAAGCAGATACTCCTGATGAATTTTTTGTATGCGGATATCAAGTAAGAGGAGATGTATCAAAAGAATCAACTACTACCAATCTTGTAACAAAATTCGACTGTAACGAAGGCGATATTCTTGGCAATCCTACTAAAATTAGTTTATTTAAATCTGGTTCCCAAGTATTTTCTAAAAGTGAAGAATATTATCAGACACATCTGAATATGATTAATAATATTACAGCCAATAATGACAAAGTCAAAATAAAAATAATAGCTCCTCTTGCAGATAAAAAAGATACAGAAAAATTAATAATTGCTGCTATGATAAAAGGCCAGATGCAGTCTGAAGTCATAGACGATGTCCAAGCTGAACTTGATAAAAGTGACAGTAATACAATATCAAGAACATTTACATTTGATAGAAATACTGATTTAGGTCCTATACAAATCGGGGAAAGATATCATGCCTGTGTGGCAAGCAATGATTTGAGTCCACCAGAAGGTCAGGAATGTGAAAAGCGGCTAGTTAAAAGTTTCGATAATGTAAATTCTTTACCAGCTCGATAGATAGATGGATAAATAGTTAAAAATAACGAATATCAAATTAAGAAAACCAAACATGTATTTCATGATACGATAAATTAATTTCTAATTTCTTTTTGACAAAATAATTTTTGATTTTTAGTCAAAAAATTATTCTATAAATAATCTCCAATTATACCTCACATTTGGAAAACCCATGAAGTATTGATGTTCATCTTGTCTACATCTTTTAACCACTTGTCATGAGTAATTACTTTGGGAAACTTTACTGCAAATCTGAAATTATCTGGAGTTCTTTTATTCCAGTTGCTAACCATAAATGAAGAAGGTATTCTATGAAAGGTAGAGTCTATCTCTACAAAATCAAATATTTGAGAATAATATGAAAGCCAATACCTATTATCCAAATCTGTAGGATAAAGATCCTTCCATCCATCATAACTCCAGCCAGAATATCCTAGATAATATTGCGATATTTACATATAGTAACAGAAAGCAAAGACTATTTGTTAAAAAATGTATTAGTTATATCTTATTTTAATATATTAAAATGTTTATTAGTAAACTTAAGTAAATAACAATTATCTTGTTTAATATATATTAAATGACTATAATAATCATATATATTTATCTTATCGTAGTTATATTATAAAAATCAAATATTACAACTTTATCTTCAAAGAATCTTTAGTCATTATTCATATCTCACATATAATCAATTATAATAAATTTAAATATTGGATATTAAAATAGTATTACCAAAAAGAATTAGTTCAATATTTTTAACAATTATTCTCATAATAGGAGTAATTTCTCTATTACCTACAACATTTATAACAAACTCACAAGCACAAATATATGAAGATGAATACTATGATGATGAAAGTTATTACAATTACAAAGAAGACAATAGATATAGATATGATAATAATCATTTAGAGAAAGACCAAAAACCAAAAATATTTCCTAATAACAAAGTATCAGAACTAGGGGATAGATGGTCACAATGGGTATTTGGGATAGATACATCCGTTATCAATCCATTCACCGAAGATGTAGGTCAGGAGGGTTGTGATGTTGGTTTACAGAATAACGGTAGAATATTGTTTCTAGCAGGTGCGCCAAGAGATCCTAATACTGGTGATTTTCCATTACATGAATGTAAAGTTAAAGAGGGAACATCAATTTTAATTCCAATATTGAATGTTATATGTAATGATCATGTGATAGGAAGTCCTTTGTTTGGTGCAAACGAACAAGATCAGAGAATATGTGCAAATAATATTATTACTGAAGCAACATTGTTTGATAACTTGAATGTTGACATTGATGGAATAGAAATTCAAAATCTCGAAAAATATAGAATAGATTCTCCCGCTGGTGGATTTGTATTTACTTCAGTTCCCAACAATGTATTTAATACACCAATAGGTGATGGAGACGGAGTGTCTGATGGTTTCTGGATACTATTAGAATATTTGAAATCTGGAAAACATATTATATCATTTAGTGGTGGACTTGATCTTGACAAGATACCTCCTCTAATGGGTCTTTATGAAGCAGGAGCAACATATGCTCTATATGTAGAACCTAGCTATTATTGACAACATAAACGCAATATTGAAAAGGATTTAGAGAAAGATTTCTAAACATTCGAAATTTTTTAATTTTTTTAATTCTATCTAGAATAGAAAATCTTTTTTTAAATGTATTGTAAATCATAATTTTTAACCCAAAATAATATATTTGATATCAAATGTTATGACAAAAACAATATAACTTAAGTTTCTAATAATAAAAGCTAAATATAAGATAGTTAAATCTTCAAAAGATTAATTTTAGAACAGCTAGAGGTTAGATTTCAATCGGAGTACGTTTTATAATTCAATAATTATTAATGATTTAGATTTTCCTAATAAAGAAACGGACAATTTTGATAGTTTCGAATGAATCTATCAAGATAATAATAACCAGATTTATTGTATGAGCTCCCTGTCCTGATTCTAATTCTAATGATAATCAAGACCAACTTTCAGCAAATCAAGAAGATGAAATCAAATCCGAAGAGGATGAAAAAGAAGATTTTAATGAAGAGGAGCAAGAACAAGAACAATAACAACTACCGATATCAGAAACATTCAATCCAAGCGCAGAGCTCATTAACTAGTCTTACTTGTAATAACCAAAAAAAAGAATTTGCATTTGACACTAAACTTTAAATGCTGTAGGAAGATTATTTGAAATAACACGGAAATTTTTTTTGGTTATTGAGTGACAGTTATAAAAATCAACTATATTGAAATTTCTATATCCTTCCACCGAACCAGAATGAAATTCTATGACGATACAAACGATTAAGCATGAATCGAGAAGTCACTGAAAGTTTTAATAGTAATATTATAGAATTGAAATTATATTGGGCTCAAAGGAAAAGAATGAAGATTAAACTTGATTTTTAATTCAACTATTATAGAATTGAGATAATAAAGGTAAATCTTCATGTTTTTATATCCTTATTATATATTATCTGGCTCTTTATAAGGCATCCCTTTTTTTCTAAACTCAATCCAGCAATCACTATGAAAGAATTCTAAAATTTCTATATCGTCTATTGCAGTATTTATTCCACAGAACGGACAAATTTTTGATTTATCATCATCATTACAAAATAATGAATGAATCTTCAACTTTGTCATGTTTTATTCGAACTATTATAAGATTGAAAGAAGTTGAATTAAAACAATATTATGATAAGGATTGCCAGGTCCATCTTTTCCATTTAGAACTGACTTGATAGATTGTATGGCTGAAGCTCTTGACATCCTAATCCCACCCACATAAACATATAAAATATCTAAAAACTCAATAATTTTTTATTTATTATCAACCATTTTTCTAATTCATAGAAATATTGATTATATTGTGTTACTAAAAAAACAAAATTTTAATAAATTCTGTACTATCACACTGTAATGAATAGAGAAGAGATTCTTCAAAATTTATTTATTAAGGCTATTGAAGATACAATAGAGACTTTACCTTATACAATTCATGTATTTCAAGACCCGTTATACAATTTAAAAAAATCAATAGATGATGATTTAGACTTTCTTTTAGGCGCATTCTTTGCACAGGTACTTTTGTTTTATTCTGTCTATTGTTCTAATAAAGATATAAAACCGACAATTGAAGAATCATCTCAATTTAATTTTGAATTATTTTCAAAAGCTGAAGAGTATAAAACTATGATTAAACAATTAATAGAAATTGATAATCATTGAAATGATAATAAGTAATGTATGTACATCGAATAACTATAACAATTAATTATGTTCCTCTTATCATAATTTTCTCATAAAATCAACTAATACAACTTTAGCTTCAAAGAATCTATATTCATGTGACGTATTTCAGATATAATTATTGTCTATTATCAATAAATATGAAAAATAGAGGTAGAACAGAATTGTTGGCAACTATGCTTGAGGCAGCAAAAGGAAAAGCAACCAAGACAAAAATTATGTATAGTGCTTTTCTAAGCTACAACCAGTTAAAGGATTACCTTGATATTTTGATAGAAAACAATCTGATAGAATATCTTGAGGGAACTCAAACATACAAGACTACAGAAAAAGGATTAAATTTTCTAAAGAAGTATAGCGAAATTGGAGATTTATTACAAACTCCAGCAAAAATGAATAGTTAATTTTATACAATATCATTTTTT
>JALDXL010000190.1:0-4828 GCA_032155045.1 Nitrososphaerales archaeon | reverse complement strand
TAGTAGATCTGACAAATGAAAAGGACAGAAAATTGTTGGAAAATGAATTAGATTTATAGTATCATTCTAAAAAAATAATATTTTCAAATTTTACGGAATAATTATGAATAATCATATTAGAAGGAGACTATTTCTGCTTATTTTCTTCTTTAGTTTGAATTTAATTATCTTTAATTTTGATTTTTTTTTCTCTTTTGCTCAAATATCAGACAATATAAAAAAACAAATACAAATTTGTTGTACATGGGGAGAGAAATTAAAAGATGGAATATTGATATATGAAATAAGTAACGCAAGTCCTAATACCAAGAATTTGGTCGTGTCTGCGTTAAATTATTGGGAGCAAAACGTAGAAGGTATTAAATTTAAAGAAGCTGATGGAAAAGAACAAGCAGATATTAAAATTACATTCAGAAATGATAATGGAAAAGTTGCAGGACAGACCACAACTAATTTTGATTCAAAAGGTTTTATCTTTGATGCAAAGATCTCTCTTGCTGAAAAAGCCTTTGGAAAACAATTAAGCAAAAAAATAATAGAATACATTTCAAAACATGAAATAGGACATGCACTTGGTCTAGGGCATGCAAATTTTAAGGAGTCTCTTATGTCATCGTTGGTTTATGATTCGTATAATGTGATTACCGATTGTGAAAGAGAAGCTTTCGCCGAAGCTAATAAATGGAAGATAATAGATAATTCATTATCACCTAAAGTAAGTGGTATTAAACAGCATTATTGTTAATTATAAATATAAATTAATCTCAAAAATATAAAATTAAATGTTATATTCTTAGACACTTTTATTTTTAAAAACAGATTCTTAACTATATCCTAAAATTTTAATATAACTAATAATGATTTTTCTAAGGAAAAATAAGAAGTAGTTGAAAATATCTTTTGATATTGAGCCAAGAACATGATATAATAGTTACAACTATGTTTGCACTGTTTTCCCTAAGTTAACAAAACCGTAGTATTTATATAATTTCAATATTAAATAGAAATGAATTACTTTACTGAATGTTACTATGATATTAAGTAATGCTGGTTTATTTATTTATTAGATTTAAATGATATTTGTTAGTTTTTTCCAAATTAATTTGTTACTTAAGTACAATCACAAGTTTAATACGATAGTTAAAATGAAGATTATAGGTTTGTTTCTTTCCAATATTTTTTAAATTTTTAACGGTAATAACTTAGTTTTGAGGGCAATATTATTTTAAAAAAATGATTTAACGACTTCCAAACATGGATATATATAATATTAATTATTTCTTGAATTTCCTTTAAAAAGAATTGAAAGTTTAAAATTATAAATAATTAAGATATTTTCTTATATTCGAATTGATAAAATAATATTGTAAAAATAATGACTATGGTAACCCATGTTGAAACTACACCTGAAATAGTTTCTGATATTTATAAGAAATCTCGTAAGAATATTTCATCGTTTAAAGCAAAAACTCAACAACGTAGTCTTACGTTAAGTGAGAAAATATTAATAGGCCATTTTTTTGATATTGAAAACGATTATCAAAATCAAAATTTACAGAGAGGAAAAAGCTATGTGTTTTTACGCCCGGATAGGGTTGCATTACAAGATGTAACTGGACAAATGACTCTTTTACAATTTATGCAATCTGGTTTAAAACGCACAACTGTACCCACTACTGTTCATTGCGATCATTTAATTCAAGCAAGGATAGAAGGTGTATCCGACACTAAAGCTGCGCTCTACGAGAATAATGAAGTTTATAAATTTTTAGAATCTGCCTCGAGAAAGTATGGTGTCGGATTTTGGAAACCTGGAGCAGGAATTATCCATCAAGTTGTCTTGGAAAACTATGCTTTTCCCGGAGGTTTGATGATTGGAACAGATTCACATACTCCCAACGCAGGGGGACTGGGGATGATAGCTATAGGAGTAGGAGGGTTGGATGCCGCTGAAACTATGGCAGGTATGCCTTGGGAAATACTATATCCAAAACGGATAGGAATTTATCTTACAGGAGATTTGAATGGATGGACAGCCCCAAAAGACATTATTTTGTATGTAGCATCAAAATTAACAGTTTCAGGTGGAACAAATGCCATAATAGAATACTTTGGTCCTGGTTGTAAATCAATTAGTTGCACAGGAAAAGCTACAATAACTAACATGGGTGCAGAAATTGGTGCAACATGTTCAATTTTTGAATATGATCAAAGAATGGAAACATACCTTAGATCGACTAATAGAAGCGAAATTGCAGATCTCGCTAACAAAAATATAGACATTTTAACACAGGACCTTGATGTTGAAAACGATCCTGAAAAATATTTCGATCGAGTGATTAGAATAGATTTATCAACTTTAGAACCACATATAGTCGGTCCTCATACACCTGATCTAGCCAGACCAATTTCGCAGATGAAAGATGACGTTGTTAAGAATAACTATATAGACAAAATTTCAGTAGCTCTTATTGGAAGCTGTACAAATTCGTCATATGAAGATATGTCTAGAGCAGCTAGTATCGCTGAGCAAGCAGATCAGAACGGCGCTAAAACAAAAACATCACTCTTAGTCACCCCAGGCTCTGAAATGATCAGGGCAACAATAGAAAGAGACGGACAAATTAAATTACTCAAAGACATAGGTGCTACGGTCTTAGCAAATGCTTGTGGACCATGTATAGGCCAGTGGAGAAGACCTGAAATAAAAAGTGGTGAGCCTAATACTATTCTTACTTCATACAACAGAAACTTTCCGGGCAGGAATGATGGTAAAAGAGAAACTATGAATTTCATAGCTAGTCCTGAGATTGTAATTGCATTGTCTCTTGTTGGAAAGTTATCATTCAATCCTCTTACAGATTTAATTGAGGGAAAAGATGGCAAAGAATTTTTGCTTAAGCCCCCACAGATAGCTCCTGAAGTCCCTTCAAAGGGATTTGAGAATGTCCAAGATGTTTATGTCAAGCCTGCAGATGATCCAGAAACTGTGGAGGTGATTATTAATAAGGATAGTGAAAGATTACAAAAACTGGATCCATTCTCGCGATGGAACGGGAAGGACTTTGTGGAACTTCCTATTCTTGCAAAAGTCAAAGGAAAATGTACTACTGATCATATTTCTCCTGCAGGGGCTTGGTTAATGTATCGAGGTCATATTGACAGAATAAGTGATAATTTGCTATTAGGAGCAGTAAATGCATTCCATGAAGGGATGATAGGAAGTGGAAAGGATATACTTAATGGCAAAATAGAATCTTATCCTCACATCGCAAGAGAGTACAAAAAAAATAGTCTGTCTTGGATTATAATAGGGGATACAAACTATGGAGAAGGCAGTAGCAGGGAACATGCAGCAATGACTCCTAGATATCTAGGCTGTACAGCGGTCATCTCTAAAAGTTTTGCCAGAATTCATGAGACAAATCTGAAAAAACAGGGAATTCTAGCTCTTACTTTTGAGGATCCTACCGATTATAATAAAATACATGAAGAAGACAGAATAAGTATAGTAGATCTTGATAAACTAGAACCATCAAAACCAGTAAAATGTAAAATAATTCACACAGAAGGTAACAAAATGATCGAAGAGGAAATTAAATTGAAGCATTCATATAATAATCATCAAATAGAATGGTTTAAAACAGGTTCAGCTTTGAATGTTCTTAAATCGAAGACTAAACAATATTCTTAATTTACACAATAATACAAATTATAAAATATTTTTGTTTATAAAGAAACAAAATAATGGTTTAAGATTAAATACGGTTATCAAGATTCCAATGTTAAAATTTTAAAAATTTTTATAATTAATTATGGCATGGCATTATAGAATTCAAGAAATTCATTCGTTTATAGCTGATGCAATGTTAGGGAAAATCACCAGAAAATTAAGGATTCTAGGATTTGATACCATATTTATTCGTGATATTGAAGATAACGAAATTTTAGATTTATTATTTCAAACAGAAAGAATTTTGCTAACAGCTGATAAAGCATTATTTTATAGATCCAAAAAGTATAACTTACTATCTATTTTTTTAAATAAGAATACAGAAATTGAAAATTTAGTAATCATTTTTAGATACTTAAATATTAAAAACATAAATCTTAATTCAAACTACTATCGTTGCTCAATTTGTAACAACAGGCTCACTATTATAGAAAATCCAGATACAATAAAAAAAGAAATTCATGAAAAAATATTTGAAAGTAATACAAATTTTTTTAAATGTTATGGATGCAATAAATTATACTGGTGTGGGAGTCATATTAAAAAAATATCTTTATTAATTGAAAAAATTAATGATATTTTGAATTTAAGTGATGTTTGAACCTTGTACTATCAAATTTAGGAAATATTATTGCATATTTGATCTCCAATTTGAAATGCAATCTCGTCAATTTTAAAATTAAAATTCCTCGTTTGCTATAAATGTGCCATAAACTAAATCTTTGAAACGTTCTGTTCTATTCGTTATTTTATTCATAGAGTAGTAGAACAGCTACTGTGACATTTTGTTAAAAAAATTTCAAAATTTAAGTTTTTTTAGAAGGTACTTTAATAAGTATCTAAGTTTAAATTCCTTAATTCTTATTATTAAATTAATATAAATAAAATATAGATATTACTTTCAAGATGAATATAATTTATTTTTCAATGAATAGATCGAGCAAAATTATTATCTATGATAACGTAAAAAATTGATGATAAAATTGACTCTGTTAACTTAGGATATCTTCACCTCTGTAATTCATTTCGTAAATGAAATAATTCTCAAATGTTGTACCGTTATACATAGATACAAAGAATTGTATCCAGTTATAT
>JALDXL010000189.1:0-4861 GCA_032155045.1 Nitrososphaerales archaeon | reverse complement strand
ACCTAGAGCTTTTTCTGATTGTTTTGTTGCTTCATCTAATGCCATTTTCGGATCCATACTATTGTAGACTTGTTCTATTGCATTTCTTATATGTTATGCTATAATAGGATACTCAGGAATATTTGGTCTTGCCTTTCCTAAAGAAATTAATGAGACAAGTTCTTCATAATATGGAATTGTTGATTTTAATTTTTCAGAATATAATTGCCATAGTAGATGTAATTGTTTCTATTTTGTTCGATAATGAAATTGCAAGTTCTTCAGTTTGAAGTTCTGTATTTTCTCTTATGTTTTGCAATGCAATATTGTCTATTTTCTTTGAGTTATCCATAAAGAATGAATATGAAAAAATAGAAATTAGAACCAAGAGTATTATAGTAATTGTAATGAATACCCACAATGAATTAAAATAACGAAGGGCATGCAATGGCATATATTATTAAATTTCTATAATAATAATATTTATTATTTTGAATTATTATATCTATTGTTTATACCAATTATTTTTGTTTACACTTCGTTTTTAGAAATTGAACATCAGAATCTACTTGTATTAGTTTGAATGTAATATTATTTTAAAATAATGATAATATAGACTCTAAACGCATAAATAAAATAATTCGGTAATTCTTAATTTTTAACGTCAAAAATTAGTTAAATACAACATATGAACAAAGAACAATTTGTAAAGAAATTATCGGTTAAAACTACAAAAACTTGGATTAGATATGTAAAAATTACATATTGTGAAATAAGAAATTCTATGTAGGAATATACATTTCATCTCCTACTTGGTAGCGAAATCAGATGTTTTAATTATTTTATATAAGGGCAGACAAAAAGAGGAAATCCATAGATTCATTTATTATAGGTCAAAGTAGACATACAACAAAAACTTTTGCAGTATATACGAAAGTTTAAAATTCCACTACAATAATCAACATAAATCCAAGTTGATTATCTTATGCTAATCAATTATTTATATTAAAATATTCATTCTTGGGTAGTAATTATTATTATTTTCATAGAATATATCAACGCCTTTTAGATGATGAAATCCGATAGCCATTACATTTGAAAAAATATTGTTAAGAGTTGCTATAGCAAAAAGTACTATTAATGATAATAATGCAATAACTAATAATTTGTTCATAAAATAATAGTTTTAAAATAGTATATTTAAAATTCGAAATATTGTATGAAAAAGAAATAGCAAATACATATTATAGAACTATTTATAATCTAATATTATATTCTATATTGCTATAATATTAAACTCAATTTTCATTATATATGGGATTTATAATAAGTAATTCTAGATAAATTTAAACGTTATATTCAATATCTATTAAATTTGTAAATACACACATGAGCTAAAAAATTCAATATATCAAATTGATTCATTTGTTATGATTATGAATTATTGTATTATAAAGGTAAATTCTGTTTAGAAACTTCAAATTAGCAGAGATATTTATATTAAAAGATTCATTATTAAATTAGGAATTACTTAATTATATTAAAGATCAAACATTGTACATTGGACATATATTAAATTAAATTTAATTAAATTAAATTAAATAACTATACCAACAAGAAAATATTATTAATATTAACTATAAAAATATATTCTGTTGTTTTGTAATAGCATCCCACTAGAATGATAAACCAGGAGCGTATTGCAGTAGTTACAGGAAGTTCGACAGGTATAGGATTAGAAACATCATTACATCTTGCGAGAAATGGATTTTATACTTACGCAACAATGAGGAATTCAAATAAAAAAGATCTGATAGAAAAAATATCAAATAAAGAGAAACTACCTTTAAAAATATTACCAATGGATGTAACTGATGTTGCTGCCGTTAGAAATGCAATAAATAAAATATTTGATGAAAAAAAGAAGATTGACGTTTTGATAAATAATGCAGGTTATGGTCTATTTGGCGCTTTAGAGGATATGTCAATGGAAGAAATACAAAAACAATTCGATACAAATCTCTTTGGAGCAATAAGAACAATCAAAGAAATACTGCCGATAATGAGAAAACAAAATCATGGTATGATTATCAATATAACATCTCTCGCAGGGGTAGTCGGAATACCTGCCGAATCTATATATGTTAGCACAAAGTTTGCATTAGAGGGTTTAAGTGAATCTATATCATATGAACTTCAACCATATGGCATTAAAGTAATCCTTGTGGAACCTGGAGTTATAAATACTAATTTTGTTCCTAATATTAAATTTCCAAATAAGAATTATAATAGATTCCAAAATCAACTGACTAAAGAGAATAAAGAGGATCAAACAACACTCAATTACAATAATAATGATATTAAAGAAACGAATTTATCATATTATTCTAATACTGTTGATGCATTTCTATCCCACTATTATCCTGCTATGGAGAGTGCTCTTCACCCAAAAGAAGTTGCTGTTGTGATACTAGATGCAATTAACCACGCTTCAAAATCATCAGACTGTTTATTTAGATATACAATAGGCGGAATTGCTCAAAATTTTGTTGAAGCCAAAAAAAATATGTCTGATTCAGAGTTACATAAATTCATATCAGAAAAATTATTAAGCTAAAACGAACTATACAGAAAATATTTATGATTAGGTTCTCAACTGTTCCATCAATGAAATCATATCTACCAGATTCCAACGCTCTATGCATTTTGTATCATGAAAAGAAAATACTGTCATACCATTGACTGTGAATTGTTTATCGGTTGGCCTAAG
This sequence comes from Nitrososphaerales archaeon, assembly GCA_032155045.1. Classification (GTDB taxonomy): domain Archaea; phylum Thermoproteota; class Nitrososphaeria; order Nitrososphaerales; family Nitrososphaeraceae; genus TH1177. Next base: position 2,112 of record JALDXL010000189.1, on the reverse strand, counting down.
ATCCATAAATTCACCTTTGTGTGTGCCAGTTAGGTTGTATCTAACTGCAACCTTGTTTTTTTCGATAATGATATCCTCAAAGATGATTCTTATATCAGGAAATCCTGTCCATAGGAGATAAATGAACTTTTTAAAACCTTCTTTATTAGCTGGAAGATTTGGAGGGAAACCGTGAATTATCAAGGAATCATCATAAAAATCAAAATAAGATGATTCCCTTTTCTGTGGATCGTTAAATGTGTCTGCCAATTTTTTCACAACATCTCTTAAAGAGTCAAGTGATGACATTATTGATATATTTACAGTCTTTTTTATAATTTTTTCTTTATCTTCTCTATATAAGTTGATGACATTCCACTTTAGGCTTAATTATTATCGTCAGATTTATGTGTTCGCTACTCATTTGTTAAAAATAAGAGATGATAAAGAGAAACATGAGGAAGGAATGCTATCCACTACTTACTGGCTCCTGATGTGAAAATATGCCACCATCTTAATTACTTATAATAATTGGAGATAAATTAATGGTCGTTGCATTAATTTTTTATGATATTCTATCAATAACGAGATTATTAGAGAATTGGTAGCATAACTCACCTTTTTTTACTATTAAAGGAGAATATTTACTTGGTGAATTTAACATTTGATAGCGGTTCTAAAATAAGAGTCTGTTATAATTATAATATTATCTGATATTTAGCTTTTATTATTAGAAACTTTTTAAAATATATGAAATAGTATAATATACGATTGAACATCCATGTCTTAAAATAAAATTAAATTTGATTTAGTCTTACTCTTTTATGAACTGGCTTGTTTTAATTTAATATTTATTTTTATATGTTTGAATTGTATCCTAACTTATTTGAATGTTAAATTTTATTTTCTAATGAATCTAACATACAAATCGCATTTAGTCCTCTATTAAAGCATTTTTTAATACTACAAGTTAAACCATTAATAAAGTTTGATTTATTTACAAATTCTTTTTTATTGTTGTTGATAATATAAAGAAGATAATTAATACATTCTTGTTCTAACCTGCATTGGAGTATTTTATTTATATCTTTTGTATCCATTTTCTTCGTTAAGGTGATTTTATTTCGAATCTGAAGATTATCAGTAATCCTATTTATAATATTCTCTTCATTAACTTCAGGTGTATTTATTAACATATCATCAATAATTTCTATTAATTTTTCTTGAAACTTGTTGTAAATTGGATGACTACTATGATTAACTCTATGTTGTTGTTCTTGTTTAATGGATAAAAGAATATTTTCAATTTTGTTACTGTTTGAATCATAAGCTGAATAATAACCTTCTAGCATTACATTGCCACTAAATTGATCTTTATTAATAGAAGAGACCCTGACAGAGAGGGAGAGGATGCATAATGTAATGTTTATCATTGTAACTCAAATTGAATACCAGCACTTCTAAAAATATAGGTTACGATTTAACCCAAATTTGTTGTATAGATTGTTCATTAGGTGTAGAAAAATTTGATTAAAATTATTATTTTTGTCATGAATTTAAATAAAATCAATTCTAATTGATTTTTGTATACTCATTCTAAATCTATGTGATCAAATATTATCTTATGTTAATTTTTTGCAAGAAATTGTTTATAGTTATTTTTCAACTATCGAGTATTAGTTCGATTTAAAACAATTTTGATTTTAAAAATTATTCCTTATCTTTGATTATTTAGGTTATGTTTTTTAGCAATAGAAATATGTTTTTAAATCATTTCAATAAACCCAGATTTTACCATAAATCTCACTAGTATATCTTTTGTAATTTATATCTGTTAATATTATCTATCTAAAAATCACCCCATTATTTGTAAATGCTATCATGATACCATGTATGAATACATTTATATTATGATATCATGCTATCACGATTATGAATGAAATAAATCGAATAAAACAAGAAAAAAATGAACATCTAAAAAACCATAAAAGATTTCAAAATTGGATCAAAATGGATCATTCTGATCAAGTCAAAACAATAAGTGAAAAATCTAAAACCGCTAAATTCGATTTTAAAAAATTTCTTGATGTTCACTCCTTAAAAGATTTTGATGAAGAAACTTTGAAAAATTAA
>JALDXL010000188.1:0-4864 GCA_032155045.1 Nitrososphaerales archaeon | reverse complement strand
TTTATTTGAGTATAGGTTTTCTGATTTGATTAAATATGTATATTTTTATATGCTGATTACTTAATACTTTGAATTTAACTGATAATTCGTTACTTATCTATCTATCTAATCATCTAACTAGCAGTGATTGCTTCAGGAAAATATGATTGATGATATGAGATAAATAATCAATAAAGTTTTTTTATTATTTAAAAATATTGAAATATCTTAAGATTATTATAACAAGAATATGCAACAAACTTTTATTATTCTCATTTTATTAATTACAACTATATTTTTTTTATTCATATTACCTAACTTCATATTAAATAATATTGAAATTGCTGCAAGTATATTTCAACAAAATGAGCTTGACAAAATGAAGGACAATATGGGAGACACAAAACTTATCAACCTTCATAAAACCGATGTAGTTCCTGAAGTTAGAGATTTCCATGATATTCTTTCTATTGATATAAATAAAGTTAATGATAATAAAATAATATTTACTATCGAATTAGCTGGCGATGCTAACAAAAATGAGAAATATGAGACGGTATATGTTTGGTTGGTTTATTATTATACTACTATTGATGATATCAATGATTTATCATCTAGTGAAAATAGATTTCGTTTATATACGATCTTAATACCAAATTTTGGATCAGGTTCAAACTTTGAAGATAAAGAAGGATGGTATTTAGCAATTTATAATAATACTAACAATTCCTATACTCTTCCTTTATCTAAAATTTCTAATATGCCCAAAAATAAGATACAAGTCTTTACCGATCCTATATTTTTTGGAAATCCATCATCAAATTTCAATTTTAGTGTTAGTTCTCTCATTAGGGTAAATAATACATTTCTTGATAAACCACCAGATTATCTTGTAGATTATGTCCCTGATAGCTTTTATTCATTTTGGAAAGAATGGTTTAGATGATACAATATTAGTATTTGATCTAAGCTTATCAAATGATTTATCATTTAGAAAAAGATTTAAATTCATGATATCAATTGAATAAATTATTTGTTTTATTTTTGCCTAATTATTATTTGTTTATTTAGCCATTCATCCTTTTATTGATATTATTAATTATTAATAATTATTATTTTTCTTACTCCAACAATATCAACGACATAGTAATCGTCAGCTATTTGAATAATATCCCCAAATTTTATTTGTTTATGAGTTTTCTTTTCTCTGAGAGGTATTCCAAAAGGTTTCTCCTCTTCTTTAAATTTAAGCCAAATTCTGCCAGGATTTACTATATTTTTAAATTCGGATTCCCATACAAGATCATAGAGAGTAAAAAGTGCTTGGTTGCTAATTTTATTATTTTTAACTAACAATTCAATTTCATCTTCTTTAAAGAAATAAACTCGTACCTTCATTCAGGTTTTAAGTATTTTATAATTAACTATAATATATTGTTAAGGATTGAAAATAGATCCATAAATAATATTATTTTCTTTTATAATCATATTATATTCTATTATATTCGATAATTATAATATAAAACTTGAATATTTTATATATGTAATTATAATATCATAAACATTAGTATATATTTTGAATGGTTCTCTAATGTTTTCTTTCATTTATTAACATATTCTGTATGAATATTGTTATAATATTTATAAATATATAAAATAGAAATAATCTAAATAATTAGACGTATTTGAGTATGTTATATAATGAATAAAACACAAAATTAAATTTAAAACAATTTCTAACAGACGATAAAAGGATCATAAATCCATAACTTAAAGTAGTTTTATTTTGTGTATCGTATTGATTAACTTGTAAATTATCTTAGATAAATTCTATAGATAAAAATTAAAATAATGTGACTATTATGATTTGACACGAAAGTTAGGAACTAAAATTACCTTCGAAATTATTCGTAAATATTATAAAAAATCTATAATTATAAAAATATTATACTGATACTATTATTAATTCAAGAGGAATATTTGTATAAGCAAAAAACTATAACATTAATGATTTATTTGTTAGACGAAATCGATAAGGTTATTCTTCATGAATTAGGAAAAAATGCCCGAATTTCTGCATATCAAATAGCAAATATTCTTCATGAAATGGATTACAATATAACTGATAGAGCAATAAGACAAAGATTAAAACGCCTAGAAAATAGAAATGTAATATTAGGATATTGCGCAATTCTCAATCCTGATTTAGTTTCACAAAAAGTAAATCGTACTATATTATTAAAATTTAGATATACATCTTTCTCAACTGATTTGATTAATAGGTTAATAAATTATTCAAAGGAATCATCATTTTGTGTTTTTTCTGCTAGAACAAGCGGAGATTATGATTGGATCATTCATTTTATCTTTGATACAATAGAACAATATGAACTTGAAAGTAGTAACTTTTTACAAAGATTTGCAGAAATTATTATGGACTATCGTTCCTACGAGACCAAAACCTTTAAACTTTCGCCATATACTTTTTTTAATGATAGCCAACTTACTGCAAGAAAAATACTTGTATATAAAATTCTTGAATCTGTTGAACAATCACATTTTTTACATGATAAGCTTCAGTTAATTGTAGATGGCTTAGTGAAATTTTTTGATGCGAAATTTGCACGAATTTGGCTGTTAGATAAAGATGAACGATATTTAATTTTAAAGTTTAGTTCTGGGAAATATAAAAGTTTAAGCGGAGAGTTCTCTCGAATTTCTATTGATTCACTAAAGATTGGTTATATAGCTAAAACCGGAAAACCAATTATTACTAATGATGTAATAAATGATTCTAGAATAAAATATCGTGATTGGGCAAAGGAAGAAAAACTCAAATCATTTGCAGGTTATCCTTTAAAACATAAAGGAAAGATAATAGGAGTTATTGCTATGTTTAGTAAAAAAAAGCTTGATATAGGTGATTTTGAATTGTTGGGGTTATTTTCTAACAAAGTATCTATAGAATTATCTACACATTTTGAAGCTCAGGAATATTTACAAATAAAATAATTTTTAATTATTAATTAGGTTCTAGAATTATCATTCTGGAAAATTGTACAAAAATACATAAATCAAATCGTATTTACAAATCAAAATCCTATGTAGAATTCAAATATTAAAATACGATGAAATCATTTAATCAATTTAGTCAGGTTAATTATTCATTTTTTTTTAAATAAAATAACAAAAATTGTAAAGATATTAAGAATAGGAGCGAACTAACACAATATTTTATAGATGGTTATATAAGAAAATTCAATCTCTATTTTTTTAGATTAATATTAAAGATTTGTAAACGTATTTCAAAATAAAGTTTGTTTTACCTTGTACTTTGAAAACACAAAAAAGTAAGAATTTCTATATGATATGATAAAAATAATGTATAAACATACTCATGAAAAAGATGTTGAAAATGTCTTAATATTGCAAGGTGGAGGATCTTTAGGTGCTTTTGGTTGTGGAGTCTGTAAAACATTTGCAAAAAAAGGAATAAAATTCGACATAATATCCGGAACATCGATAGGAGCAATCAATGGCGCAATAACTGCTGGGAGTAAAAATGATAACCCAGAAAAAGATTTAGAAGATTTCTGGATTGAACTTGCTGAAAGTAGCCATAATATAATCCCAGATGCCTTTTCCTTCGATTTTAATTATCAAAAAGATGAAATAAACTTTAAGAAATCCTCTTCTGCTTCTTTAAATGCAGCATTATTTGGAGTTCCAAAATTCTTTGTACCAAGATGGCTTAATTGGAATCTCTTTAATTATTTAGATCATTCAGTGACGATCCCTTTTCAATGGACATATATATATGATAATACTCCCTTAATAAAAACATTAGAGAAGTATATAGATTTTAACAAACTCTCGCCGGATCAAATCCAACAAAGGAATTCTAAGAGTGAAAGAAATAACACTCGTCTAATAATTACTGCTGTTGATGTCCTTTCAGCTGAACCAATAATATTTGATAGTTACAAAATACAGATACAGATGAAACACCTGTTAGCTACAATTGGTTACCCTCAATATGGTTTTCCCTGGATAGAGATAAATGATGGTGTATATGCATGGGATGGTTCTTTACTAAGCAATACTCCTATTAGAGAAGTTATGACATCTTCGCCTAGTAACGATAAAAATATTTTTATTGTAGAAAATTATCCAAAAAAAATAAACAAATTACCATCAAATATGACAGAGGTCCAATCTCGAGCAAAAGATATAATGTTTACTGATAAGGAACAAAGTCTTGAAAAAATTTCCAAACTTATAACTAGACACATTAATCTTATCGAAAGGTTATATGATATATTTAAAGACCAAGATAACTCTCAAATAAATAGAGATTTGATAAATTACATTGAAAAAGAACATAAATTATTAGTAGAAAGATTTGGTGCTAAAATTCTCAAGATTAGAAGGATCAGTAGAGAAAATAACGAAACCACATATTTACCACAAAATGCTGATTTTTCAGTCGATACAATTAAAAAACTTATTAGAGAAGGAGAGAATAAAGCTTTATCTATTTTAAATTAATTAAAGAAAAATATAGCTTATGAAGATTTGTTTTTTATAACACTTATATGTATCGAATTATTGAGTGCATTTTTTTATATTTTAAGTTACTATCATTGCGTTCATGATTAAAATAGTTTTATCTTTCATAATTTTGCTTTAGAAATATTATTTATATTCTTTATTCCTTCATCAATACTTTTAGCAAGTTTCTTAGCTACTTCAGTTAAGTTAGATCCAAGATCAGTAGAATTTTTTTGTAGAATTGCTTCTCCTGCTGTATTGTTTATAGTTTGACTCATATTCTGCAGAGTTTGATTCGTAGTTTGACTCATATTCTGCAGAGTTTGATTCGTAG
>JALDXL010000187.1:0-4888 GCA_032155045.1 Nitrososphaerales archaeon | reverse complement strand
TGGGGTCGGCCGGATTCGAACCGGCGAACTCCAGCGCCCAAGGCTGGCATCATACCAAGCTAGACAACGACCCCGTCTAAATAATATACATTTTTTTAGGTTAATTTTAACATTTTCAATATATACGATTGATAATGTTGTTTTTATTGTAGCTTATTATACAGTAATAACTTCTGTAAATGATTCTCTAGGAATGATTGTGTGTTCAGACTGTGCAACCATCATGTCTTTACCTTCTACAAGGATAGGATAAGCATGTATGTTCTTTTTCTTTTTAAGTGTGTCTAATAAATGTCTGGCATCTTTTTCCTCATATTTATCTAATAACCATCTCAATGCAAATGGCAGTGAGTTGAATCTACTCCAAATTTCATTTAAAAAACTATCTAATTCCCTATCTTTTGTTGGTTTTCTTGATACTATTGCAAAAATATTAGCTATTTTACCTTCATAAACTACTCCTATCCCTTTTTTTAATGTAACAAATGGCTCTATTGCATATGCTTGATTAGATTCCAACATAAAAGATCCGAAAGACTGGATATTTGGAATAGATTTTCCAGCATGAATTGTATAACGTTCTAAAGAATGACCACTTAAATTCTTAATAGGAAGAAATCCGCTTTTAACTATTGTATTCTCGATTACTTTGCCTATATCACTTGATTTGGATTTGTATTTTGCTATTTTCAAGCCCTCGGTTAATGCATTTTCTGACGCCTTTACTAGAGAATGGTAATCATTATTATAAGAAATAGTGGCAGCCGTATCAGCAATGTACCCATCTATATGTACTCCAATATCGATTTTTAATACGTCACCATCCTTAACAACATTTTGATCGTTGGGTTCTGCTGTATAATGAGCAGCGATTTCATTCAAGCTTACATTTACAGGAAATGCAGGAAAACCACCTCTGCTACGAATGTCTCTTTCTATTTCTTCGCATATTTCACCTAAAGTTTTACCAATGTAGTCTTTTCTTTTAGTCATTTCTCTAATAGAACCAGCGATTTTACCAGCTTGTCTGTAGCACTCTAGGGAATCCACAATACTGATTTGATCCTTTAATATAAAATTGTTTAAATCGAACATTTTATATAAAAAATTAAAAATGAATCTACAAATTTCATTTAATATGAATTAGTAGATAATATACACAAATCTGTATTGCGATAGGATTAAATTAAAACTAAATTCTATAGGAAAATCGTTTTTATATTATTAATATTTGTAATAATTGATGGGAATGGCTAATGATGATCAATTAAAAAACAGGATTGTAATGGCTGTAATTTCAATGCCCGATGGAAAAAAATATGAAATTCCTCTTGTTAGTAAGACATTTAGTTCTGGTAGACAAGGCTTTTATTCTCAGATTCCATCATTTGTTTACAATAACGAAGTTTATGGTGGACAGATTCAAGTATGGAAAAAAGGAGATAGTGGAACTAGTAAACAAAAATAAAAATACAACGAGATTTTTTTATTAGTGAATTAAATAAAAATAAATTTAACAAATAAAACTCTTGATCATGTGAGCAACTCTATAAAGCAAAATAATAATTCTTTGAAAATCATATATGTACTTCTTGATGGAATTGGAGATCTTCCACATCCTTCAATCAATAATTTAACTCCACTGGAAGCTTCTAGTACACCAAATTTAGATTATTTGGCAAAACATGGGTTATTAGGTCAGGTGATAACTGTAGGAAAAGGAATAGCTCCTCAATCAGATATAGCCGTTTTTAATATGTTAGGATATAATTTTACGAATACTCCTTATGTTGGGAGAGGTATTGTTGAATCTATAGGTAGTGGATTAGAATTTAAAGATGGGGATTTAGCTTTAAGGGGAAACTTTGCTACCGTTGATGAAAATCAACAGATTATAGATAGACGAGCAGGACGATTGATTACAAATGAAGAGGCTCGTTCGATATGTGAAACTCTGAATTCAAAAATATCCTTGAATGATCCTGATGCCTCTGTAGTAGTGATGCCTACAATTGCACATCGTGTCACTATAAGGTTTAGACACGCTAAAATAAAATTATCAGATCAGATAACAAATACTGATCCAGCTTATGATAAAGTAAATGGGATGGGGATTGCAAAACAGGATAATATTGAAATGAAAGTACAAAGATCCATCCCTCAAAATGACGATGTATCTACAAAAATATCTGCTGATTTAATCAATGATTTCACGCATCAAGTCTATTCCATTTTAAAAGACCATCCAGTAAATAAAATCAGAAACGAACGAAACCTAAGTTCTATGAATTGTATTTTAGTCAGGGATGCTGGAAATGTTATTCCTGATTACGATCCTATCAATAAAAAATATGACATGAATGTAGCCTGTATCGTGGATATGCCTGTAGAAATTGGTATTTCAAAGATCCTAGGTATGGTGTCTATTCGAGCTGGAGATATAGATGATTATCAAACTAAAGCTAAGGTTACTGCAAATGAATTAAAAAAATATAACTTGATTTATGTTCATATAAAAGGGCCAGATGAATTTGGACATGATGGTGATGCATTAGGCAAAAAACAAAATATAGAAAAGATAGATAAGGATTTTTTTGGAACTTTATTAAAGGAGATGGAAGATATAAATGCTGTAATAGTTGTGTCTGGAGACCATTCTACTCCATGCATCAAAAAAAGTCATTCTGATGACCCAGTTCCTTTGTTAATTTCAGGAAAATCGATATTAAAAAATAATTCTGATGAATCTAATGAAAATAATAAAAGGTTTACTGAACATTTTGCTAAGGAAGGAGAGATAAGTACTATTAATGGTTATGAAGTATTAAATACTGTAATAAATATTATAAAACAAAAGAATCTTCAATAAATCATAAATAATTTTTACATAGTTAGAATTTGGATCCTATCAGATTATCCTTACATAATTCACAAACTTGTTCATCAATATTTGCTTCTATTTTATGATGAACATCACAAATAATGAATGAATATCTCATAAAATTGCATAATTCTACAAATTTAGCCATAGTTCTTGGTGTATAGGCTTTATTTGAAACAAGATCTTGTGCTATATCATCAACTTTACCTATAACTTCAGGAATGGAAGAAAGTTTATTGATAAGTTCTGTATCTCCCCTCGTTCCTCGGATATAATTACTAATCGCAGCTTGAGTTACGCCAAGGACTTTTGCCACCACTTCTTCCTTCATTTTATACTCGTTGATTAATTTTTTTGCTAATATTGCTCGAATAGCAGGAATTAGTGACTTTGCCTCAATTTCGGAAGGTAATAACATCTAATTGTAATAGGAATAAAAATAATATAAGTTTTCTTTGAAAATATTATAAAATTAGGATTTTGAAAACATCAAAATATGAAATGGTTAAATATAACTTTCATTTTTTTTAATCTGTATGGGTAGAATTAACTATTGGAATAATACAATACATTTCCCAATAGTGAGAGGGGAAGGATTACAATAACATGAGAACAAAATTTGGATTTACACAAGGTCTTAATGTAGCTAGAATGGGTTTAGACGAAAATCAAGTTATGACAGCTTGTCAGATGGCAGATAGATTAGACTATGACTCTATATGGGCGATGGATCATACAAACGTTCCTCAGTGGAAAAACGCTGTTGTAAATGATGCATGGCTAATGCTTGCAGCGATAGGTGCTCTTACAAAAAATGTAGAGTTAGGAACTTGTGTAACTGACGCTATTAGACGCCATCCATCAACAATTGCTCTTTCTGCTATTACTCTTGACAGGTTAACTAATGGGCGAGGTATGTTAGGAATAGGCGCTGGTGAGGCTCAAAATGTTGTTGATTTTGGAATTGAATTTAATAAACCTGTAACTAAACTAAAGGAACAACTTGAAGTTATTGAGAAGCTATTTCAATCAGATCCTGATAATAGAGTAGATTATACTGGGAAATATTATAATTTGATTAATGCATGTCTGCAGGCTAAAAGTATAAGGAAACCAAGACCTCCTATATATATAGCTGCAGGTGCACCTAAAACTCTTGAATTATGTGCGCGGTATGGTGATGGGTGGATTCCGATCGGTTATACTCCAGAATTATTTAAAACTCATGCTAATGTAATTCGTGAGAATGCAAAAAAATTTGATAGAGATATATCGGATTTTCAATTTGCAAATGATGTGGATGTCTATTTTTCAGATGATGGAGAAGAAGCATGGTACAAGATGAAAAATGCTGTAAAAGTTAGTCTTTTTAAACCGGAATTACTTAAAGTTCATAATATAGAACAGGATTCAGAGTTTGATTTTAGAAAATACTTTACTGAATACACTATGGACAAACCAGAATTAATGGAACAAATGAAAAAGGCAGCATTAAAAATTCCAGATAGTGTCGCAAGGACCGCTATAGGGGTAGGAACACCAGATGATGTGATAGCAATGTTAGAACGATTTATGCATGCAGGTGTAAATCACTTTATTATAAGATTTTGGGGAGAAGGGTATTTCAAAAGCATCGAGATGTTTGGGAAAAAGGTTATTCCATACTTCAGAGAACAAGAAAACAAATAAAATATCTTTTTTTATTATTTTTTGAATTAAACGAATAAAAATTTGCATTATTATATTTGAGAGATAAATCTAGAATAAAAGAAATCAATATTCTTATATTTTAAATTTAAGTTTATTTATTAGAAGGGTTTTTCTGGAACATATTTATTTTTTTTATTTTTTATAAAAATAAACATTTTTGTAACAATATAATTTTGGTTATGATGTGAAACATCAGTGATTAATTTATCGACGATTTAATAAATAATAGTCATGAAATATTCAAGAGTTACAACAAATTATTCGATTAAAGTTAATCATCGGTTTATAATAATAAAC
>JALDXL010000186.1:0-4913 GCA_032155045.1 Nitrososphaerales archaeon | reverse complement strand
TTCCTCCATATCCAACAAAAGCAAGAAAAATAACTAATATCCAAAAATATTTTTAAAAGTCAATTTAGAAAGAAAGGGATAATATTTATCAAATTCTTAATGACAAGAAAAATATAAAATATTATAATCATTATTATTGTTATATTCAAGAATAGATTTTGTTTCTAGATTATTTATGGTATTTACGAAACTATTAAAAATAATTTTGATGAAATTGAAGTAATATTACTTGTTATGTGTTATCACAATTATATCTCAGTTATAATATTTTTATTTAATAAATGAAATATATTTTTAACTATATATATATAATTAATAAAATTTAATGACAATAATCATAACTAATAGTTTTTAGTAACAAAAGAGAACGGAGAAGGAAAAAGAGACATGAATTTCCTTTTATTCTTTAATATAAAACTAATTTCGCTTATTTTGTGGTCATTGTTTCAGTATTTTACAGAGCTTTGTTTGTGTATATTTAATAGGATATTATATATATTATGAAAGAATAAAAGATATTATATTTAATTAGTGAGCGAGCCTAGCCCGAAATAATGTTAAGGTCAGTAAATCCCAAGCTAGACTCACCCATTTGTATTTCCCAAATTGATCCTTTTTACAGGATCAGTAGTAAATTTACTAAATTGTATTTAAATATTATATTACGTTTATCTAATTAAATTTAAATATTAATCTGCCTGATTGTTGCACTTGTAATCCAAAATTATCAAGAGCAAATTTTCCTGTTCTTTTGTCTATTATCACTGTCTAAGGTAATTATATATTTTCTATTATTATTGGTTCACTAGATCCACCAAATAAGATATTGTTTAACTACCAAAATTTCTTGTTCCTCTTGTTAATGCTGTGACTGTTGTACTTTCAAATTAGATTCTTTAATACTTATAATTAATAAAAAAAGTGGATGTGTTATGATAGAGGAAGAGAAGAGGCAAAAGGATCAAAAAAAAGAGACTCAGGAATTAGGTGATTCTGAAAAAGAATAGACAATTTTATTCATTTTAAACTCTCTATTTATTTCTTACAATCTACTAGTTATGTCCTCTAAATTATTACGGAATCTGATGTATAGGAGAAAATTAGAGAAATAGAAAACTGGTAAAGTTACACTTCTGAATCAAATGAAACAGAGAGAGAGTTATTTGATTAATTGTTAAATTCAGCAAGAAAATATTTTCATTTTTAGGGAAAAAAGGAGAGAATTACGCTACATAATCTCTCATAATGTCCTTATTATAGAGCATCACAAAAATTACTGTAATGACCATTAATTTGACTTCAATTATTATAAACAATAGTGCTCTTTTGCGAGTACCACCGATGCAGGACACAACTTCTGGAGAAATTTTGAAACATAAAGTATAAAATATAACTTATGACTAATGATAATCATAATAAATTTGTAAATTTAAAATTAGACTTCGAGTTGGATTAAGTATTATCAATAAGAACTAATGATGGTTAGTCTTTCTGGATCTTTTCATTCATGTAATCAGAATAATCTCTGAATATCAATTCAGGTAGCTCAGAAGCATCCATTATTGTTAATAAATCGTTCATAAATCTATCCCTTGACCATCCATCAAAATAAATTAACTTTCGTACCTGCATTTTTTCCATACTTTCTACGTCAGGGATTGCCTGTACATCTACCCTTAAATTCATTAAACTTATTTTTAGATCTATCCAATACTTTTCTTTTTCTTTTGATAGTTTATAGTTTATTCCATCTTGCTTAGAAAAACTAATTTCATTCATTAAAATTATTCTATCAATATTTTTTTCAATACATATAGTACATATATCAATATCCTTTTTATCAAGAATTTTATAACAATAATAATAGTAATCTTCATCTCTGATAAATCCAATTTTCCATTTTTGTAACTCGCTTTCTTCCAGCAACCATATTTGAATTTGTTCTTTTATTTCATCCCTTTCCATCAGGATATATAGAAAAAGTTTCTTGTATTAATAGGTACACGAACATCATAGAGTATTAATATTAATTGAAGGTCAATATAATGGATAATGACTTATTCAATATATTAAAATTGTTAAATACTATGTGATTCAGACCGTCATTTTATGCAATTTTTATATACTTTTATAATTGTTTTAGCCATAATTTCTTAAGTCTCCACAACATAATAAATAACCAAAACAGCTTATACGGTAATTAAATTTACTAGAAGATTGAGTCTTAACTAAACCTTTTTATTTATAAAAAATCTATAGCATCTCAATATTCTACATAATTTAAAAGAAATTTTCTTTATTTGCTATTCCTTTTCTTCACTCTGTTTGTGTCTTTGAAATATTTTCTTCACCTTTTCTTTTAACATCTTTTTTCCAGCACCTACGTTAAAGGTTCCAGTCGTAATTATCTGTATTCCTATAATTATCAAATCTATTGCTATTAATTTACTAATAAATAATTTACCCCAAAAAGGAATAATATTAATACCGACAGAAATTATTATGGCTAATATTCCTACTGCTATAGTAAATCCTCTAACCTGTCTCTTGTCAGATTTATTGGTTAATCCATCAACTATTCGTGATAATCCATCTACCATCAATGAAAATCCCAGAATTAACAACAGTACTCTAGCAGCTGCTATAGGATATGTCAATGCCAATCCTGCTAGAATAATAGTCAATATTCCTAATCCTACCGTAAAGAATCGTAAGTTATGAGCAATAAACAATCAAGTAATAGTTTTTTCAAATCCTGTGATAACTAATATTATAGCTATTAAAATGAGCAAAATCGTTAGACCAGAATTTGTTAGTGCAACAATTGCAAGTAAGATAGCTAAAGCGCCAAGTACAATTTGGACTGCTCTCACCCATTTTGGAGATTTATTCATAGTTACCACTATTACAGACCATTATTTAGTAGAATTGTATATTTCCAAGAATTAATAGATTCTGTTGAAAAATATTTAAAGAAACAACGTTATATTATATAATAAAATAATACAAATATAAAATTGTTAAAATCCCATATATTTCCATATGTAATTCTGAAACTATGGAAAATATATGCAAATATTGAATTTTTAACATTATGAAATGGATATCTATACAAAATCTGTTTTTATGTTTTAATAGTTCACAGTTTTTCAATTTCTATAATGTATTTTGGAAATAAAAAAGTATGACCTATTCGTTCAATTGATCCTAAGGAACCATTGAGAGAATTCAAAACAGAAATCCAATTCAGAAAGAAATTCAGATAAATTTTTATCAATTAATTAATGAAGTTAATATTACACTTAAATTTTAGATTTGTTTATTCGCATCTTTCATTAATATCTAAAAATTTCATAAATCAAAGAGTTCATCTTGGATTATACAATATAAATTCAAATTATTTTAGATTCATATACTTTATAGAGATAAGAGATAATTAATGAAATCGTCATTATAGGCTGCTTTATTCTAACATATACGATTAAAGTTCAAAGGAAATTATAGTAAAAAAAATTTAGGTAGTATTACTGCTAATTTGTGGGCCAACCTAATGTTCTTTACTGTTGCTTAGATTATCTGGTGGAGTACTGAATGCCTGACCTCCATCATGACTAATGAAAAGAAAATATCAAAGTTGCCAGAAGTGGAATCAGTCTCATCTTGCCATACCACATAAATTTTATTTCCATGTGATGAGATTTGTGGTTCACAAGATTTTACTGAATCTGCTGAATTCTCGCTTAAATTGTTTGGCTCACTAAATGTCTGACCGCCATCAGTACTCCTTGAAAAGAAGATATTAGAGATATCTTTCGTCAGTGGCATTTTGTCATATAGAAAATAAAAAATTATCAAAGATTATTAAATTATTTTGATTTAATACCTATTGAAAAATAGTATATGATAGAAGACATTTCAAATGCAAAGGATTTAGTAAAAGAAGAACAAGTTAATATTTGTGATATTTGTAATAATGGAATTAATACAATAAAATATCTAAATGTTACCAGTACTAATGTTAAAAAAGGTAGTTCTAAGGAAAAAACAAAAATTAATGATAACGGTGATGAATATTATAATGTTTGTTTAAATTGTGCTGATAAAATTGTAGAACTAATGAGATAAAATCATGGATTTGAAGGAAGATTAATTCATTTTTTAAAATCTTTAAAGAATGAAAAATAGAAAACACTTAGTTATGATTTGAGATTACTTTATCATATTTTCAAATCAATATATATAAATATTTTGTAAAATATTACTGTTTGTTGTATATCAAAGGGCTATTTACTTTCAAGATTATTTTTTTTAATGACATATTTACTATTATTATTAATTATTGGAATAATCGCTCTTTTAGCAATAGTTATTATAAGTATAAATAGTGATTTTGAAAATACATTTGCTCAAAACCAAAATAAAAAAGATTTAGAAAATCCTCAATTAGTTATAGAATCAGACAAAAATATTACAATTATGGCCATGGAGAAACCTCATCTAAATCTGAATAAAAATTATTTATTTATTTAAGTTATGCCGAATTGTTAAATAATCAACTGACCATGATAATTCTAGCATTTAATTATTTTAAATTGCTAAATGATAACAATTAAAGATAATTCTTAATTTTTGTTGTATAATCCATCATAAATACCAACAAGTCTATTATTACCTAGATTTGATAAATTAGCACAAGACTAATTTACCATCTATTATTAACGTTTAACAAAAATCATTAGAATATTAGCATATACTGTCGTATAGAATTATATTTTTAAAATGATTAAGTGTTTGCACCATTTCTACTATATAATATTTTCATTATATTCTCTAGGGAATACTACAAATATTTACAAATATTACACATTAAAATATCCCATACTCAAAGTTTGAATGAACGTAATATTTTGTTT
>JALDXL010000185.1:0-4934 GCA_032155045.1 Nitrososphaerales archaeon | reverse complement strand
TGATAATATTTGAAAGTAGTATATATGGTATTTTACAGTTCCATTAATGGATAATGATGGAACTGATTATTTGCAAAGATATGAACAATTTTATAAAGATGATAGTTTTAGAGAGCCTTATTATAATTATCATAGACAACACCACAACCAACAAGAGTTACAACAATCAAGTTATAATGACCACCATAGTGATTCTGAATCATACAATTATAGAAAAAATGAGAGATATAATAACCACAAACATGAATACACAGATAAATCGTACAATAGCTATGACAAAAAACCATATGGAAATAATCATGACCAACAATCTTATGGGAAAGATTATGACAAATCTAAAGATAACAATAGTGTCAATTTAAAGGAACTTAAATGTAATAATATCGATATAAATGTCAATAATGCAGACCTGAACTTTGGTGGTCCAGTTGATGGCTACAATATTGGTGCTGAGGTAAGTGCTGGTGAAGATTTAGATGTTCAAGATACTAATACGGTCTCATGCAATGGTGAAAGAAGTTTTGTCGATAGAGAGAACGATTTTGCCTTTGTATGTATAAACAACAATAATAATGACGAACAAAGCAATAATACACCCCTAGAACCCGAACCAGAACCAACACCAGAAGGAGAATGTGGCGACGCCGTTGAGTCATGTTTTCAACGATTTCTAAGCCAAGCTCAGTTTGAAGAATTGTGAGATGCAATAAATTCGTCTACAGGAGTAACTGTAGAAATAAGCAGTGGAGAAGTAACCCTTAGAAGTTTTGAAGATTTTTACTCAATATTTAGAAATGTAGAATTTGAACGATTGCAGCAGGATATAACAAATATTCTAGGTCAAATTTTAGATCAACCTGGCCGTATTAATGGTGAATTATTTTCATGTATATTCGAAGCAATAAATAGGTCTCATAAGTTAAACCTATAATAAAATCAAAAAATAAACTATTAATTTTCAAGTATTTTTTTGTTCTTATTAATTTATGCTGATTTAATTGTCCGACTGAAATTATTAGTTATCTTATCTATTATATCATAGTTTTTATTAGTATTCTTAATCTATTGCTAATTTAATATAATAAATAGTATAACATATTTCTGTTTTACTTACAATGGAATGATGATATTCAAAAATCTTAATCAATTGATCATATTTTGGATATATCAAAATACAAAATACATTGCATTTGGATTCTAATTTAACAATATAGATTTAGCTATGAATGTTCTATTATCTGTATATATACAAAATATATTTGAAACAGGAAATCCCTAAATATGGTTATGTATTCATTGTATTGTATTTTTCGTGGATTGAGTTTACGCAATAGTTCCAAAGAATTAATCATTTTCAAAGATGAAAAAAGAAGTTGTTAGAGGAGCTTTGAATTGAATTATTATAGATTTATAATACATTTAACAAATCAAATTATTCAACTTTGATTCATAAATTTTATTTACGGAAAAACTTTATTGTATCTATTGTATTAATTGATTGTTTACATTATCTATAGAGATTGAAAATATTCAGGATAAAAATTATAGTGAAAATATGTTTACTATTTACAAATAGAAAAGGAAGAATCAACCTATAAGTTTACAGAATCCAGTATATTGTATATTTTTATATTAATGGTTCACAAGATATGGTTAATTTTAGTATTCAAAATGCATTATTCATTATAAATTACTTGTACTAAAAAATTAATCTAGAAGAAGAGTCACCATTGTATCTCCATTCTTGGTGTAACCTTTGAATCCTTTGGTCAAATTGGGTGTATGTTTAATATATTCTTTCTGCAATAGACATTAATTTGTGGCTAGATATAGTATAATATTAGACCGTGAAATATATAAAATATACATATATGATACTAATATATCAAGAGGGAAGGTTCTTTAATCCAACAATTTTTGTACTTCTTCTTTTAAAAGTGGTAAACTCAAAGGTTTTTCCATTATTTTGTTAATTTTAAGATCGTCTAAATTTTCCTGCACAGTAAAACCACTTTTAAGAAATGCACTGATTAACATTATTTTTAAAGTTGAATCAGCCTTTTTTCTTACCTTCCTTAGAAAGTCTATACCATTCATTTGTGGCATTCTATAATCGGTAATAATAAGAGAGCATTTTGAAATATTATTGTTAGTATCCATATATGTTAATGCGTCAATTGGATTAGTAAATGAAATTGTTCGATATCCCCACGACTCTAGACTATCCTGAAACAGTGTAAGAATGTCCTGTTCATCATCTAATAGTAATATAATTTTGTTAGAGTTGGACAAAGTCAAGAATCGTTAGGTAGAATATAAACAAGATCTTATTAAATAATTCTATTTTTGTTTTTTTGTTATATTATTCAAATAAGGAAAAATTTCAAATTTTCTTATTTTTATTACAAAATTTATAGATTTACCAACTAACTATATAATGGCTTGCTGATGCATATATTTATCGACTATATCTATAAGTTTACCAAGAGGCAAAGGTTTTCTGAAGATCTCTATATTTAATGTATTGTTAATAATATGATCATAGCCAGTGACAAATGCCATCTTGATATTGGGATTTAGAGCATGTATTTGATTAGCTAGTTCACATCCGGTCATTTGTGGCATTCTATAGTCTATTATGATAAATTTGAGTTGTTCTAGATGTTCACTAATATAATCAATTAAAAAATAAGGATTTTCAAATCCTACAACAATATATCCATTCATTTGTATAAATTCTGTATATAGACTTAACGTATCCTCATCGTTATCTACTACTGCTAATTGTGGAGGCGATAAATCCATTCGATTATTATCTATTTTCGAGTTGTTTACATAATATTTATTGGTATGCAAATGGCGTTGCTTACAAAATTTTTATTTTGTGTATTTAAAAGAAAATAAAAAATAAGTTGAGGATATTTTTTCTATCATTTGTATTCTATAACTTTAATACTCTGCTCGCAACAATTCCAAAGGTTACAGCCCAGATTCCTACTATGATTCCTACCCCAGCCCAACCTTCAACGAATTGATTAGAAGTTTCAATAATCTTTTTTTATCTGGTTTATTGGTGACTCCTTTGCGTTCTAATGGAAGAGTCATCAAATATTATAAATCGTGTTTATATTTTTTATTTCTTGATTAACAATGTAACCCAAGATAACTTTTTTCTGAAATGTTTACAGAAATCTTTAACAATTATTGTATTAAAATCCTATTATTCGAATAAGCCGTATATATAACAGGGAAAAATAAGTAAATGAAAAATGCAGTTATTACAGGTCATTCTTCGTACTACATTGTGATAACTACTATAATCTATGCATTACTAGCTCCTATTTTTCTTGAAATGGATCATGCTTATGGACAAGAAGTAAACTCTGTTACTTACGGCGATAAGACTATGACATATAATCAACCAGTTGAAGTAGAAACTGAATGTAATTCTCCTTGTCCATCTAGTGCAGAAATGTGCATAGAGATGTGTTCTTAAAAATCACTTTATATTTTTTATTTCTTGATTAACAATGTGAATGTTAACTATTACAATTCAGTTATTCATTTTGTGTCATGGTAATCCTGGATACTGTGATAATTATATGGTTGTGATTTGATTATATTTTTCTTCAGCATAATATAATACAATATGATAAAATATTATTAAAATATGAAAACCATAACTCCTCTAAGGATGACAATCTACACAACAATAGAGGAAGTTATGGCTAGGTTTATAGTTTTTATTCTTCATCACCTTGGCACGGATAAAAGAATAAGCGAGTAGGATAGTTTAGTGATCTATTTATTTATTATTTGATTAACTTTGTTAGTTAACAAAGGAGAATATTATATTGTCATAGCCTGAATGAAGAGAAAGTGAAAGAAGCATGAAAAAATTCTTTCTTGCTCCAGACTATGACATTGACTTGCAAATAGTTCGCCTATCCTTTGTTTGGAAGACTGTAATTCCGCTTTTACAAATAGCATTTATTAATTATTCTTTATTTGTCATAATTTGCCTCAAAAGAGTATCTGAAATTAAAAAAATGGGTTCTGTTGATTCTTTGGGTGTTGTAAATGGGTGTTTATTTTTGGGTGGAAAATTTTTTAACCAATTTGGAAGCCAACTAATCCATTCTTTACCATCAAATAAAAATAAATCATTAGAAATTGAATCATAACGAATTGTAGAATTATTAATAGTATAACATTTATGATTAGGGATTTCTTCAAAAATTAAGTATGCTTGACAGTGTTGACATTTGGTAATATTATCCATTTTTTTTCACTGTTCCATCTGTGATGTAGGACTCTAATTTTCAAATCTTCAAACTTATCATTCAAAAGCCAAATATGTATGAATATCTTCATACATTTCTAAAACATTAAAATTATTATCCATTTCAAATTCTGAAAATGGTAATATATCTAACAAATTTTTATCTAATTTAGTATGATCAAATCTTTTAATTGGCAACTTAATTATCTTGGTAATATCTTAGTTATAATTTGATAATTAACTTTTCACTATAGAATATACAACTTTTTAACTTAAAACTGCTATTACTATTATTGCTACAGACCTCTGTTAACACATCTATGTAAATTCTCGGGTGTTATATTGTAGCCACTGTAACACCCAAAAATCAACATTCTTATTCTACCCTCTACTGTCATAATGCACGCAAACCCTTGCATGTTATATTTTGGGTGTTAGATAATTGCATCAATATTTAACACCCATTTTTAAACACCCATTTTTAAACACCCAGAGAATCAACAGAACCAAAAAATGTATATAATATTATGAGTATATTTTTATTTTATATAAGAAATCAAAATCTTTAAGGTTGTCCATCTTACTCTGTGAACTTTAAAAAAATAAAATTTTATTTCTTTATTTTGAGTTAAGTAAAGAGATTATCTTATTC
>JALDXL010000184.1:0-4971 GCA_032155045.1 Nitrososphaerales archaeon | reverse complement strand
AGACAACATCTTAGGAAAGACTATAAAAAAATTATAGCAATAGGTGGAGACGGAACTTTAAATGAAGTTGCTAATGGTTTCTTTGAAAATTCAATAAAGTCTCCAATATTCGATTATAAAACTACGCATAATTTAACGCCAATATCTAAAGAAGCAGTGTTAGGAATTATCCCAGCAGGAACGAGAAACATTCTGGCTAAATCTCTCAATATTCCTCTTGATCCTCAACTTATTTGTAACAAAATTAACAAAATGAAATCTAAAAAAATAGATGTTATTTCTGTTCTATTGAATCAGAAATCAAATCGTATGAAAAAAATACACGTTTGTTTAAATGCCTCCGAAATAGGACTAGGTGCTGAAATAATTGATAAATCTAAGACAGTCCGTGAAAAAATAAATAGCAGGCTTATTTCTACCGCTGTTGGAATAATTTCTACTTTACCTTCATATCAAAGTAATAAATGTGAAATAATATTAGATCGAGGAAAAAAGAAGATTAATACAAACCTTACAATGGGAATAGTTGCGAATGGCGTTTATCTAGCTGGTGGATTTCGGCCAGCTTATAACGCACGAATGAACGACGGTTTGCTTGATTTGGTTACGGTAAATGATTCTGGAAGTCTCAAGTTTTTAAATAGTTTAATAGATATTAAAATGGAGAACCATTCCAATAAACAGAATATAATTTACGAACAGGCTAAAACTATCTGGATAGATTCACTTGATAAAGAAGTTACGGTATCGATCGACGGAGAACCCTTAGGTATTTTGCCAGCAAATTTCCATATTCATAAAGGAATTTTAAACGTTTTGACATAGACTTGCTATTAATAATTTTTAGAAAGTTTAGAGCGATAAAAAAAGTATATTTTTAATATAATTTACTCGTCATTAGAATATAAATAATTGATGTTTTATCCTATGTAATGACATTAATAGGCAACGTATTTAGATGGATTCACGGTAAAATAAGCAACAAGCCCACAAATTTTTCATGGGTTATTGATAGTAAACTTGCAGGCAGCGGAACTCCAATGACTGCAGAACAATACGAATGGTTAATTAAAAATAAAGTTCGATCGATAGTAACCGTAAGAGAATTTCCATTGCCTAAAAAATGGTTAGCACATAACAGTAATCTTGTGGAAAATAATGATTACAAATTTGAATATGTAAAAGATTATGGAGTACCCACATTAAAAGTGTTAGATGACATAGTAAATTATATAGATTACAAAATTAATGAAGAAAAAAAACCAGTAATGGTTCACTGTGCAGCAGGAAAAGGGCGAACTGGTACTGTATTGGCAGCATATTTAATGAAACAAGAAAAACTTTCATCAAATGATGCAATTAAAAAAATTAGAATTATTAGACCAGGCTCTATCCAGTCTGAGGTACAAGAGGAGGCTTTAATTGAATATGAAAGGTTTCTAAATAACAAATAAAACAAAGTTAATATCTCACATTTGGAAATTTTAGAGATAAAATTAAAATTATATGACTATAACAAAGCATATTTAAACTAATTGTAGTTGTATAAAGTTAATAATAAAATTCTTAATAAATAGTCTGAAAGAGTTAGACAGTATTATAACAATAAAATTGATGAGTTATATAGAGCCTATTAACCTGAAATCTACTAAAAATAAGTGTAATTGAATGGTATTATTAATAAAAAAAAATAATAAAACAATAAAAATTTTATCTATATTTTTAATTCATTAGTAAGATAGTTAATTATATGATGTAATTATTTATTCTACTAAATAATTCGCATCTAACTATAGAATAACCCCTAAAAAAACAAATAGTATTGAAAAAAATAGAAATTCAAATTTACTTCATTAAATCGATTTGGTGAAGTAGTTACGATAGACTACGTCTTCAGGATATGATATATTTTGATATAATTTAGGTTAGATTCGAGTTGTTAATATATTAGCCAAAGACATTAAACTTGACAATAAAAAAATTGGGCAGAATAAAGTTAATTAAATTGTTTGACTAAATATATATTATGAAAATATTAGCTAATCGAACTGAAAGAGAAAACTTGGTTTTTCTTATTGGGATGATTGTAATTATTGTCGGTATTCTAGCATTGTTACTCGCTTATGTTTTCTTCCCGATCCATGCAAACAATACCAACATAGGGGAAACTGCAATAGCCAATCTAGATATAAAATTAATTTTATCGTAACATAATCCAAACGTATTTTGAATATCGAACTTGCTAGCTTAACATTATTTTTTATTGGTTCTCAAATACAAATAATTTTTATTGAATAGACGTTACATTTTTATCTCAATATTAAAGAAAGTCAAAATTTTTATGGTTTTTCAAATATCATTCTAGGAAAAATCTTAGTAAATTATACCCCATTTATAGACATTTTTATTTAGTATACAAAGTAGAGTAAATTTTTAAAATATCTTTAAATCAAAACTTATATCATTATTCTTTGACTTGATTCTAATACATATTTTGTTTAACGATAAATTTAGAGAGTAGTTGAATATTTTCTAAACGACTTTGAAGTTATCTTGTCAATTTTTGTTTGATTTGGATTTTGGAATACTTGTTCACAACAATATTTCATTGAGAATAAGGCCATTTGTTCTAATATTGGTTGTAATGCTCTTCCTTTCTCTGTGAGAGAGTATTCTATCCTAACAGGAGTCTCATTAAACACTTCTCTCTTTATCAATTTATCTTTCTCTAATTCTCTAAGCCGTATAGACAAAGTTTTTGGATTGATTTCTTCAATTGAATTCAAAAATTCGTTGAATCGTTTTTGTTTTTGAAAAATCATGTTACGCAATAACAAAAGAGTAAATTTTTTTCCAATAATATTAAGAGTATTAAAAACTGGACAACATTTGCAATTCATACCATCTATCATAACTTGAGTAGCTTCTTTCTTTTGGTCGTCATCTTCTAGTAATCTTTGTTCTGCCAACTTACCCGTCATTCACCTACTAACTTTAGTTTCACTTACTAATTTATATACTTACCTAACTATAGTAGATAACACGAGGTAAGATATAATGGTAGAAAATCAATATGAAACAAATTGCGAATGTACAGAAATATCGAATTCAAGAAAAGACAATGTTGGAAATGACTGTTGTTGTGAGACAGACTCATGTAAGACAAGTAGTGATAACAGTCCATGTTGTAGTAGTGATCCTATCGCAGAAGCAAAGTCACTTTTAGAAAAATCATTCTTTACTGCACTCAAAGAAGTACATGTAGAAAAATTGAAAAAACGGATTGAGGCTGAGTGGGGAAATACAATTGACAAGGCTGTGGATTTAACTATCAAGACAGCAGCAAAACAATGGCAAGGATCTCTATCGAAAGCTAGTACAAATAAAGAGTTCTATAGCGAGTTGGAAAAGATATTTAATTCCACAAAAAAATAAAATAAACAATTCATTTATTTTTTTTAATAATTCATTTTACCAGTTAATAATAGAAATAACTATTGTGATTGTTTCTATGAGAATATTATTTCGTTTTTTGTTTTTTTATATTAATAATATTAAAACCTAATTTGAATGAAAATAATTTTTGATGAAATATATAAACTAAATTCTATTTTAATAGCCAGAGATAAAATAATTAAATAAATTAAAAAATATCCCTTATATTTCTCCATAAGAAGAAATGGAAAAGCCTATAATCTACACAGAGTCTATTGAGAAATACTGAATATTATAAAGATTAATTAGGAGTAATTTTTACCAGCATTTTACCAAAATTTATTCCTTTGAAAAGGTCAATAAAAGCTTCAGGTGCGCTCTCTATTCCTTCCAAAATTGTTTCTTTCCACTTGATCCTTCCCTCTTTAACCCATTTGCTCATAGATAGTTGAAATTCATTTAACATATTATAATAATCACTTACAATAAATCCTTGAATTTTGAGTCGATTGATTATAGCCAAAATTAGATTAGATAAAACAGGAACTGGATGATCAGAGTTATATTGTGAAATCATACCACATAGTACAATTCTTCCAAAATTATTCATGTTATAAAATGCGGCCTCCAAATGTTTATCTCCTACGTTATCAAAGTAAATATCAATTTTGGTAGGACAGAATTTTTTAATCTCTGAAGAAATATCATCAATTTTCTTGTAGTTAAAAGCATAGTCTATTTTTGCCTCATCTATGAGCCATTTTACTTTATCGTCACTACCTGCACTTCCAAGAACTCGGCAACCTTTGATTTTTGCGATTTGACATGCTATAGATCCTACTGCCCCTGAGGCTGCAGAAACAAATACAGTCTCACCTTCTTTAAGCTCACCAATCTTTAAAAGACCTACATAGGCAGTAAGTCCAGGCATCCCAAAAGTTCCTAAAAATGACTGGATAGGGACAATCTTTTGGTTAATCTTTACAACATCTGAACCATTTGATATCCAGTATTCTCTCCAACCTTTCATTCCCAAAACATATTCCCCTACCGCAAATTGATGATTTTTTGATGCTATAACCTTGTCAATACACCCTCCTTCCAAAGGCTGACCTAATTTGAAAGAAGGTATATAACTATTGTCTTCTTCTCTCATACGACCACGCATGTATGGATCTACTGACATCCAAATATTTTGTACTAAAAATTCTCCCGTTTTTGTTGGTTCTGGAATCTGAATTTGTACTAGTTTGAAATTATCTTTATTAGGAAATCCCACAGGATATTGAATAAGATGAACCTCTTTACTAAGCATAGTTTTAACCATGTATACACTCGCAGAAAATAAGATAAATGATTTTCTCTTATTAAAAGTTATATTGCACACCTTTTTACGAATATTTCATTACAATATTTTTATTTTAAATAAATATATCATAATTCTAATTATGATTAAACAAAATATTAAAAATAAAAACAATAATTACTTAAAGGAAATATATGGATTTTATTAATTTTGTATCATCATCAATAAAG
>JALDXL010000183.1:0-4985 GCA_032155045.1 Nitrososphaerales archaeon | reverse complement strand
GTCTTATACACCATCTTCTTATCTTTTCTAAATCTCGTTTATACTGCATCTGGTGCAACAACACTCCTTACTCTTGCCAAGTAAAAGAGTGTAGCAGATGTCATGGGATAATACACAAAAGAAAAGTATTGATTTAAGTAAAATAATAAAAAGAAGATTTAAGAAATATAGTTTGGTTTATCTATCAAGCAAAATTCCATTACTGGAGGCAGTGTTGAATTACACTGAGGACATTTTACTGAGTCTTGTTCGTGTAGATCTGTTTTACCAATTACATATTCCTTACAAATTTGGCAATATCTTATTGATCTAAAACAATCTTGCATAAAATATAATTGTCTTTGTATCTATTAAATATGTCTAATTTTTAACATATCTTAATTATTTACAAAAACTTATAGATATTATTTCCTTTATTCATTTATGTCGAAATTAAAAATTGACGAAGATCTTAGAAATATTGCTAAAGGAAATGTCTTTTCTGATGATTGGAGTAAAAAAATTTATTCAGTCGATGCTAGTGATTATTGTTTATCTCCTGAATGTATAGTTCGAGTAAAGGACAAGGAGGATATTTCTAATATTTGTAAATATGCTTATTCAAATAACGTTAGCATTACTGGACGTGGAGCAGGAACAGGTTTATTAGGACAGTCACTTAATTCTGGAATTTGCATTGATTTTACTAAATATATGACAAAGATTACTGAGTTTGAAAATGATTACGTAATTGTTGAACCAGGGATAGTCAAAGGTATTTTGGATAATGAACTGAGAAAAAGAGGGAAATTTCTGCCTCCTGATCCTGCTAGCAGTAATTATTGTACTATAGGAGGAATGATAGCAAATAATTCAAGTGGTATACACGCTTTGGGTTATGGAAATACAATTGATTTTTTAGAAGGTATAGAAATCGTCTATTCTGATGGTAGCATAGAGTCACTGATCCAACCAGATAAGAATAAAAGTACTAAAAATGATAATAATAGTAAGGCGACAGCCCCTAAATTAGATAAACTATTCAGATTATTTTCAAAAGATATTTTAGAAACAATTTATTTAAAATTTCCAAAGGTAACAAAAAATTCTTGTGGATATAGAATAGATTCATTAATTGATAATAATGGAAGATATCTACCTCATAAAATTTTTGCGTCATCAGAATGTACGTTAGGAATAACTTCACTTGCTAAATTCAGAATTCTAGATCTTCCATTGTATAGATCTATATTGGTTATAGGATTTGAAAATATACTTGAAGCAGTTAAAGTTGTTCCACTAATTTTAGGTCTTTCTCCTTCTGCATTAGAATTACTCGATTCTACAGTATTGAATTATAATAATCTACTCTCCAACCAGAAACAAACTAAATTAAATAATAGTGAACAAGGCACGATTCTTTTTATAGAATTCGATGGAAACAATCATGTAAATGTAGAATCGAGATCGGGGCTATGTAAGGAAAAATTAAATCAATATGGAGAAATTTTACAAATGGCTTATGATAGATTCAGTGTAGAGAAAATTTGGGCGGCGAGAAAAAGTGCTCTCAATAATGTTATGAAATTAACAGTTGGAAGTCGGAAGCCACTTACGTTGATTGAAGATACTGTAGTTAATCCAGAGTATCTTTATGATTATACACATTTCCTACTAGAAGTCTACAGAAAATACAAACTCGATCATGTTTTTTATGGACATGCTGGAAATGGAAATCTTCATACACGTCCAATTATGGATAATACCTTACTTTATAATGATTTGATCAAATCTGTTGCAGATGAAGTGTTTTCAAAAGTATATGATTATTCAGGAAGTATCACTGCAGAACATGGTGATGGGATTGGTCGAACTAAATATATATCGCAAATGTATGGGAAAGTATTATTTGAAATATTCAAAAAAATAAAATTTATTTTTGATCCTAAAAATATAATGAATCCTGGAAAAAAAGTTATACAATAACTCATTTTTGATAATTGCAATTGAAAATAGATTTTTCCTTTTATTCATAACATAATTAGATAATATTAGTACAATACTTATGAAATTTCTTGCAATTTTTTTTATTTTTCAGATGATGATAAATTTTTATATTGATGTCAATTTATGGTTTTACTAATATCAATATATCTTGTCCTAATATTCCTCATTGTTGGTAAACTGAAAAATGTCTTTTATAAAATTAAAATCAAAAATATCATAATGATAAAATATATTCAATATAATTCTATAATACAATACGTATATATGATAAATTTGCGAAATTTTACATACGTGATCTCACCAAATTTCTATTAAAATTGTATAATGTTTAAACTCTTATTCAACTAGCATATTGTAAATAATTTCAGTTACGAAATAATCCCATTTTCAGTGATTTGAATTGAATCGTTATTTGCCTTAACTTTACTATGCATTAATCTCTTCCCATTATTAAATAAAATATAGTTTTGTGTGATGGTCAAAGTTTCTCTTTGACTTCCAAATTTTCCACTCACAATAATCGTATCCTTTCCAACAACTCTTGATTCGAGTATAATCTCCCCTTTATTATCTAGAATTTGAATATGATCTCTCTTCATAATTTTTGGTATTAAATCTTTATTACAAAATGTGATATTATTTTTAATAATTTCAATAATTTTTATCCCATGTTGATCTATTAATTGTGTATCTATATATGGACCATCTATGTCTTCATCGATCGAAAAAATCTGAGAATTCAAAAAATTTATTTTCTTCGGATTCTCTAAAATAAAGTTATTTCCTATCAGAAGTTTATATGCCATTACTATAAAGTATGAATAATTAGGAATTAAATTTATCTTTTAAACCAGCTGCATTTTAAAATTTTTCGTGAAAAAAAACACTTACACAAATCAGTATTATAATTATCAGTTATTCACTATTTTTGTTGAATTTTTTAAGATTAAAGAAATTAATTTAAATAGAATCACCATAGTATCAACTTTTATCTTGAACAAATTTGATTTATTTTTAGGCTCTTTTTATCAATTCTAAACTTAAAATCAACTAGATTAAATTTATACTCGATAGTAATATGATATCTAATATATATTGTCCATATTTATGTATATTTAATATTTATAAAAAAAATTTCTTTATTAATAAAAATATGGTTTAAGATTAATTACTTATGCAATCCTCTAAAAAACATTATCGATTGATTAATTTCGTGTAATTTCTTTATAAATGATAAACTTCTTTTTTCCCTTGTTTATTATTAAACCAAATCGAGTTCAAACAAAGAGAAATGTTTAAATGATAATATTAATAATGAAAAAAATTAACTGTAAAGATATTAATAATCTCTTAAAAATTAAATAAAACTATAAAAATATTTATTTAGATGTACCTTGATAATATCAGTTTTTTAATTACTTATGTTCATATGTTTTCTTCATTTTTATGGTGGGGATTGACATTTTTTGTAATTTTTATATTGCGACCGGTAAATAAAACTGGAGTTTATTCTCCTATCTTACCACGAATTCATAAATTTGTAATTCCTCTATCTACATTATCCATAATATCGGGAAGCATATTGACCATGATAAATATTGATTTTGAGATAGATAGGCTTTTTGAATCAATATGGGGATATCTCTTAGTTATTGGTGGATCATTTTCTATTCCAGTTTATCTCATTGTAATATTCCGATCTAAAAAACCAGATACAAAATTACAGCTGAGAAAGAAAAAATCATTTCAATATAATAATTATATCCCTTATGTAGCGTTTCTCTTGCTTTCAATTACAATATCGTTAATGATATTTGTAACACACTGGATTTATCCAATCTAAATTTGTCCCATTTATTCTATTTTATTAGCTATATTTTGTAAAAATATATTGATGAACAGTAAATATCTGATATTAACCATAGAATAGATTTTTTTTAACCTTATTAGATTTTTATCTAAGTAGTTAAATACTCAATATAATTGAGGAAAAATAATATTGGGATCTTGCTTCTCGTAGTTTTTATTTCTACATTTCTAATATTGATTATTTTGAATATGGATTATCGTTCAATTTTTAGTATCAATATTAAAGATAACAATAATTATTATAAATTGACTAAGGACAATAATAAACCTCTTTACGACGAACAATTAACAATTCCTCCAGTATCTTTTCAATCTGAATCATATAGTAATAGATACAACATAGCAGATTTGAGTACAAATTCAATCACTATACTTGAAAATTTAATAAATAGTATAATAAACACTCCAACTGTTCATAGCTCTGGTGATTCTATAAAAAGATCACTTATAGCTCAAATCAATAATGCAATACTGATATTACAAGATGATGACTCTGACAATGATGTTCTTGTCTGTACGAGTTTTATTAACAAGTTTTTATCAAATGTAAAATTATATGAAAGAATAGGTCTCTTTAAATCTACTAGTTCAGAAACAATTTTTAAAAATATTTTGAATCTAAAGAATACTTTCTGTACACTTGATAAGTAAATTTAATGAATAAATTATTATATTTTTATATAAAATTTAAATGATTTCTTAAATAAATATAAGATACTTACCTTGACGATAGAATTAAAACTATTATTTATTAATTTATTTTAGATAAAAATCCTTTTATACACTAGAAGTATAAATAAATTTAAAATAGCACAAAATATTAAATTGGCAACTTTTCGAACTCGATATGCTCTAACTTGATTCTATAGACTCTTTTATTATTTAAAGTTGTATAATTGCGGGTTCTCTTTTATAATTACATAAAATGTTCTTAATTCTATACTTTTATTAGTTTAATTGATTATTTATGAAATGTGTTATCTTTCATTGTTACAGGAATAATGGGATATTCGTCATAAAGGTGTCACGCAAATTATTTCCTCCGCGAATGACCTATATTTCTAGTGAAGATAGAAATCCTTTAAAATCCTCATACCTCATGCTCAAATTTATGTTGATATTTCCACTGG
>JALDXL010000182.1:0-5008 GCA_032155045.1 Nitrososphaerales archaeon | reverse complement strand
ACAAAATCTAGGAACATAAATCTTACAATTATAATATTATGATCCATTATGAAAAATTTCTATCGTGGCATCATTTTCACCTTCTTTTATCATCTCCTCTATTGTTTTTGATGTTATATCTCCTCCCTTAAATGAAGTACTGGTATTAGGATTATATTTGCGTTCAATTCGTACCATCTTAGTGATTTTAAACCTGCCTCTTAGAATATCTTCATATTTTTTCTGCCTTCCATCCATATAAGACGTATTTTCTGCTTCTCTTGTTTTAAGGTTCTCTATCTCTTTCTCAAATGCTTCTTTGTCATTATCTTCTTTGATATGATTTAGGGCAAGATGTTTTAGCTCCTTGATAAATTCAGCATAATCTGCTATTACTGAAGCTGAATATTGTTCGGAATAAGTTCTGTCTCCATATATTATGTCGTTATTCCTGTCCTTGATTTCATCATAATAACTAAGTGAGTTATTAATGTCTATACTAGATGGATGTAAGTTTACTACATATACATCTAGATCTGGGGCTTCATCTTTATTTTCAACATTCATCCAATATTCTCTATGCGATTCTAATAGTTCCTTCAGTGGTGTATTGCTTAATAAGCCTCCATCCCAAAACTTTCGATTAGATATTATTTTAGGATCATAGTATTCTGGGAATGTACCACTTGCCATAACATGTTCTATCTCGATACCATCTTCATATTTAATCACAATTGGATCAAAATCAGCTTCGTAGTTATTTTTACTTTTATTATTGTTTGTGTGTACTCCATTTTTTATGTAACCATATTTTGTTCCTGACAAGTATGTTGTTTTCATTGTACCATCTTCTTTTTTATAACTGTCAAATGTCACTGTTACCCCTTCGGCAATGTCAAGTGCAGTTATTAGAAGTCTAGGCTGGTTTCTCTCAAAACTTGTAGCTATTGGAAATTCTCCAAATTCTTTTATTCGCTCTTGTAATGGTAAATCATTAAGTACAATGCGTTTGTTGTTCTCATCCCAAAATTTAAAATCAGGCCTCACGTCTTTGGCGCAAAAAACCTTTTTCCCACCAAAGACAAAAACTTTAGTAGAATAGTATCTCCTAGCAAGTTCTTCTGACGCAAGTGAACCCATCCTCGTGTAATGATTATTTTCATTGTCACATCTTTCCTTTCTCCACGGATGCCACCAGTGAAACATCGGAAACATCTCCAATGGTGGAATATCGGCATCAGAGGTAGTACCTTCTTTCAAGGCTATGCCTACTTTCCAAAATCTTTCAAGCTCGCATATCGCTTCGCTCCATGGTTTATTTCTTCTAACAACATTGCTAACTAGAACTGCTGCATTCATTGCACCGATTGAAGTGCCGGCAATAATGTCGAATAACGGTCTACCTTGTTCAGCATTCTTCTCGTCTTCTTCTATGATCTTTTTAGCAAGTACCTTAAGTACTCCTACTTGATAAGCACCTAGTGCCCCACCACCTTGTAAAACTAATGCTCTTTGCTTGCTAGGAATCTCTTTTGCCATAAAATGTTATTATGATTTTCTTCTATTATATTTTAAAGTCATCAGTTTCATTGGGAGGTCAAAGAATATAGAAGAATTAAATATTATCTATATTCTAAAAAACAAGATTACAGGCAAAAATGACCGTCAAACCTCTGAGCCCGATAAATATGTATTTAGAAGATAGAAACAATAGAGATAATCAATGTCAATTATATCTACATAAACTACATTAATTTATATTGTGAATTAAAGTCGAACAGTGACTTAAATAAGGAAAACTTAAAGTTCATGATAAAATATACCAATAGCAATATTTTTTAAAATCTTTTTGATATTTGGTTAACTATAATAGAATGTTTTTCAGGTAAATAGTTGTTATTGTATCAATATAGTGGTATCATCTTTTGAATCAAATGTGTCATAATAATGTATAAAGTTAAATGTTAGTAGAGTTAAACCCCAATCCAGATAACAAAATGCATTTCCTATCAAAAATTAATCGAAATAAAACTTCAATTTTCATCATTATCCTTACGTTCGTAATGATTATCCCTACTACTGTTATTATGTTTACGACTACTACTACCATTCCTGTTTATGGTCAGCAAGATAAAACAAGTTTCAATGAAACAGATTCATCAACAATACAAAGTATTCCAGCAAAAAAAGTTCACGTAGGGGATATTGACATTGCATATAAGATGTTAGGAAAAGGTGATCCTATATTACTTTACAATGGTGCTTCTGATGGCATGGATGCCTGGGACCCGTCCTTTCCAATGACTCTTTCTTCAAATCACACAGTAATTGCGTTTGATAGTCGTGGACTAGGAAATACAACCATGGGTTCCAAACCATACACTTATCAGCAACTAGCAAACGATGCAGCTGGTCTGCTTGATGCTCTGAAAATACCAAAAGCAGATGTTATGGGATATTCTCTTGGATCATATATAGCCCAACAGATTACACTCATGTATCCAGACAAGGTTAACACACTTACACTTGTTGGTTCATCATGTGGTGGAAAAGATCATACACCTAAACCGGCAGAATTTCTAAAATTGCAATCAGAAGTGGTAAACAAATCTCTAAATAATGTTTCTATTACTCAGGAGGAGATGAAAGAGTTTGTATCTGCTTCAGTAGGATCTGGATGGGTTAAACTACATCCTGAAGTACTTGAGAACATTCCAACTATGCAGGAAGCGAAGCCTGGGCTTTCTCCTGAGGCAATGAATAATCAGAATAACGTAGGGAAGCATTGGGAGGATAATCCAAACTGGAGTGGTGCTTGTGAAGAGCTTGCAAAACTAGATAAACCCACTTTGGTCATAACTGGAACCGATGATAATCGTTACCAGCCGCATGTTAATTCATTAAAGATCGTAGAAAAGATTCCAGGAGCCTGGCTTTTACAGATCAAAAATGCGGGTCATGCAGTAATGGATCAATACCCAGAAGAGATGGGTAAAATAATGAATACATTTCTATCGACTACAGCACAAACCAACTAATCATATATTTATTATAATATAGTAGTCGTAGTAGTATGATGAGTTATTAGCTGTATTCTTGGAGTCATTAAGTAAATTAGATTCACTAATAAAAGAACCCCAAGGATCCTTTATGGGTTCTAATCCAATTTTTATGTTTATTGTCTTATTTGGGCCAAAAATAAAGTGTCAATAACAATTCACAAACCTCTGTTTTCGCACTCACGAATAAGTTTATTAACATCTTATCAATGTCTCATGAAAATTCATTGATAACATATATTAGTTGAATTTTTTATTGTTTGGATTACTTGTTACCTTTAAGAAAATTAATCTTAACGTGAACTTCCTATTTTTGTATCAGTAGATTGTTTTATTTCTGTAATTACATTCTCAATATACTGTTTAGTATCCTCCATTTCAGATATTGATTTAAACATTTTTTCATTCTCTAAATTATGGAGTTGGTTATGTATCTTTTTTTCAATAATATCTGCAGCTTTTGTATAACCCAAAGCTTGGAATAATGCAAACTGATCTTTATGTCTAAACAAATATCGACGTATCAAAGTATCACTTGCAATATAGTATACTGCTGAATCAAGTCCAATTAAAAATAGAAACGACGCTGGTAAGACAAATGAAAGAGAAACAATACCCCAGGCTGGAAATGGAGCTAAGGTTAAGATTGTTGAAACAACACTACTGAAAATAATCATAATTCCAGTACCGCATATTATCAGATAGTATTTTAAATCAAGATAGACTAAAGATCGAGCTAATAAGTAAAAGGATATTCCAAATAATATTCCTGTTCCTACGTTTACTGTATTTAAAATAAAATTGTAAAAATATAAGAATAAGGATCCTTCTGCCATAAGAAGAAAACTTAATGTTCCTAATTGTTCTAACAATAATGGAGAATACTGAAGTAGAAAGTATATCATTGGAATGCTCAATATTATAGAATATTTTATCTTTCCCATCTTTTGGGTTTGTTGTTTAGTAACTAATATCAAAGCTATCCAAACGATAACAAATGATAGAGCTTCACTAACTTCATAAATAAAGGATATTTTACTTTGTAAATTTGTATAAAAATATGATGCCCATGGGTTCCTATCAGGAGTTATGATTTCAGGTTTGCTATATAGATTGAGCTCTATATAACAAAAAGCAATGAATAGTTGTAATGCGATTGCAATAATGGCTATTCCGTTTATCGTAACGATTTTTCTTTTAGTAGATAAAAATGACTTTAAAGTTGTAAATGCTAATGAAAGCAGAATTAAAACTGACGGTATCAAAGTTAGTCCTACTATTAACTCTAGTATTCCAATGTGATAACGTGATGTTACTATTTGCTCAGTCAATAAATATAGAATAGAACTCATTACTGTAATATGTGATCCTACATAAAGGTAGCGTATTATTGTGGATAGATGCGATGTTGTTTTCTTGATTTTAAAGGCTATTCTAATAGAGACACCAAGAAGGAAAACCTGGATAATAAGTGAAGCTACTGTTATTATAAAATATATTATTGTATATTGAAATGAATTACGGTCATTCATGTTCAAAGCCCAAGTATCTCCTGCACTCATGTCTATGATATGAAGCAGAACCGCTACAAATCCTACAAAAATAACAATACTTGTTGAACCTAAATACCTTAAATTTAGCAATTGCAATAACCAGCTGATCCTTATTACAGATAATTCAACCTGTAAGAACTTTTATTCTTAACTGAAGTTCCAAGCTTAATTTTTGGAAAAAGAGAATCATAGGTAATATTTTCTATAAATTAAAAGAGTTACTAGTAAAAGAATTAATTCATGAGTAACACTAGGCTAAATATGAGATTGTTATATGTTCATCTCTTTGTTCCAGTTCTTTTTATAATAATTCTTGGCTGGAGCGGAATAAATACTATAGAGGTAGCAGCTACTAAAACCAGTCCAAGTTTTAAGATATTTTCAAAAGATTCTTCGCCGTATGGAATTCCTTATTCG
>JALDXL010000181.1:0-5046 GCA_032155045.1 Nitrososphaerales archaeon | reverse complement strand
ACAATTGACTTAAACAATGCCAATGGGTTACCAGTAAATACCAATGCTAATACATACGATCAAAATAACTGTATGACTGCAAATCCAAGCGGTATCTGTGTAGGTAAGTAACAAATTTTTTTTTAATATTTTTTTAATTTTAGGGTAATACGTTTTAGATATCTATTTGTAATAATTTAATTAGAATTGAATTAAATTAAAATGAATATATTGATAATTTTAAAATTTAAATATTTCTTTCACGATATATATATTGACATGTCTACTGAACCAGCAGTATATAATTGGGATAAAATAATACTCAAACCAGTACGTTCAAAAGATAATCAAGATGTTGGTAATGTCATTTGTGTAGAACAAGATACTGTTACAATACATGACGGTCGCTATGAATATAAAGTGTCAAAAAACGATGTTGAAGGATTTAATGGAGGAGAAGTATTTTTGCTCAAAGATTATACAGATTTGCAGAAAACTAGAATTAAACCCTAATTTTTTATTTTGAAAATTTATATTTCCATTCTAAATATCAGCATAGAAATTTATTTCATAATTTGTTTTCACAAAAAATAATATCTTAATTCTATTTGATTTAAATTATGTATCGAAAGAAGATTTTATTTGCTGTTTATTATTTGGAACTGATTAAATAAATTAATCAAACGGGGTCGATAAATAAAATTAAAAGCTTAGAGGACTTCAAGCATGACATGTAATTGGGATCGGAAAACTAGTATTTTATTTATATGGTTATCTATTAAAAATAATCCATTGTGATAATAAATTAAGCCTATCTAAATGGATGCAATAATTAATTGTACCATTCATGCACGATGGAAGTTGCTGCTATTCCACTATTATATGCCGCAGAAAGTGCTCCTATTGGACTAGACTCCTTGACATCTCCTGCTGCGTAAAGTCCTTTAACATTTGTTCGTAACTTTTCATTTTCTTAATATAGCCTTGTTCATTTAATTCTAATCCCAAATTTTCAATCAGTTTTTGTATTAACTGAATTGGTTTTACTTAGGTATCCAGAGAAGTGTATCAACTTGAATATTTTTGCCTGACTCAAATGAGACTGATTCAACTTTAGTACTACTGCGATTTACTTTTTGTGATAATCCCTCTATAAACAGGAATATTTAATTTGGAAAATTCATTTTGATACGATGATTCTGTCTCTATTTTTGGAGACATGAAAACTTTGATTTTGGAAGTCCAATTCTGTACCCTCTTTGGAAACAAATCAAGTTACATTTTGAAATTTGCCACAATACCCCAAACACGATCTCTATATTCATAACCATCGCAAAATGGACAGGAAATAATCGTATCAGCCCAACATTCTAGAAAGCCAGGAATATTGGGATAAATATCATAATATCCTACTTCAAGAATAACTTTCTTTGCTCTTATCGAGTTTTCATTATCTGATTTAATGACTAATATCCCATCTTTTTCTTTGTTGATATTTACTATTTTTTCTTTGCGAAGCTAAGCAGAACCGTATTTGTAAATTCGTTCCCATGATATTTTATGGATATTTATTGGTAAAAGGCCGTCTAAGCTAAGAAAACTATGAACTCCATGAGATGCTGTATTTCTTGGAGGTTCGGGAGTATCAAAAACTATGATTTTTTTTCTTGTGCGAGAAAGAACTAATGCGGCTTGTAAACCTGCAGGAACTCCTTCTACTATGGCTATATCTATTTCTTTGACTTGCGATTCTCTTCATTTGTCATTCTCTTTTGATCAAATTTTTCATAAAACCAAATACATATTACTATTTCGATAGATGTCAAACTATAACTATACTATTAGAATAGAAAACACTTTCAAAATATGGAAAATTTGAATCTTGAACTAGAATATTATAAACTTATACGTAGTCGCTAAAACGGAGTTGTGTAAACTTCTTTTTACACAGTTTTGTAGTCAACAGTTAAAACTTGGATCTATTATCTTAATTATTGTTTATTCTAATTTGAATAAAATATAAACAAAGTCCTAAATAGATTTAAAAATCAAAGTTAGAATAAATTCCATGAGTTAACAACTTTGTCTATTGCTCCATTATTCATCAAACTATTATCAGAATTTCTAAATCATATATCTCCTAAATGATTATCTCCTACTCCGCGAATAGTACATACAAATGGATTGAACAAATTAGGTAAATCACAACCATCGCCGTCATTATCTGCATCTCTTTCATAGATTATTTGATTTTGTACATCGATATTTTCATAATTTGAAGGCAAGTCTGGAGTATTCTTAATGAATTTAAACATATAGCAATATCGTCGTCTTCATAGAAAGGTTTTTTACGCGATTTTCTTAGTTCAATTAATAATAAAAATTATTATTATTTCATCGAACATAATAGTAATAGCAAATAATTTGTATAAATTATTATATGGTTATTTCAATTCTTCAATCTATGAAGATAAAAAGAAAAATACTTCTTCCAATTCTTTTTTTGTTAATTATCATTTCCTTTATCAGTAGTGGTGTATTATTTTTATCGTTTTTTGAAATATCGTTTGCACAAAAAGATGTTAATGAAAATAATTTAAATATTATCAAAAAATACTCTGATAATTATTGGGAAGGTGTTAAGGATAAAATGATATCTATAACAAATTCAGAAAATACTAAACCATTAAATAAACAAGTAAATGGTATGTGGTATGTAGATTTTAATCATTTCCATTTATTGTATACGATTACAGGCGTCAAGGTAAATACATATCAACAATCCTTAATTGGAGATACTATAATTCCTATTACATTGTATCCTAACATGACCAGTCTGGAAAAGGCTAGAGTATACCAAAATATGTCTAGCCTCGGACAAGATAGGGTATATCAAAATATGACCAGTCTGGAAAAGACTAGAGTATACCAAAATATGTCAAGT
The DNA here is from genome assembly GCA_032155045.1 of Nitrososphaerales archaeon. GTDB lineage: Archaea > Thermoproteota > Nitrososphaeria > Nitrososphaerales > Nitrososphaeraceae > TH1177. The sequence goes on along the minus strand of JALDXL010000181.1, from coordinate 2,123 downwards.
TTAGCACCATGATTTATTTTCAATTATACTTTGCAAAAATGTTATTGAACTCTAAAACATGGGTTCTGAGGACTTCGAATTCTCATTATAACAGGGTTCGGTAACATAACATATTAATTTTTTGTTAAAAAAACATATATTAATATTAAAAAATAATAAATATTCTGAAAAAGAGAATTCTAATTAATAATTAATTTTAATTGATTTATTTAATTTCTTTTTTTAATAAAAAATCTGAGTATTTATGATTTTATTGACAAATGAAAATTAATCATAAAACATATTTTATAAAAAAAGTAACATTCTCAAATTAATTTTTATACTAACAGGATAATCTACATTGGATTATTAAATTATCTAGTTCTAAAATTGTTGCAAGCGTCATCTTCGTTACTGAGGTTAAATATTTTATATTTATTGTATCTGGGAGATCGGTAGAATTGTGATAGTATGGATTTTTTTCTGGACCTTCATCATGTATCCCAATAACTGTAATATTTGATGCTTCGAAAGGAATAAAATCACTTCCTCCAAGTTCAGATAATGTAGCATTTAGATTAGTATATTTAGAAGCTATTTGTTTTATGAATAAAGCAATTGTTTTTGAATACTTGTCATTTTTTTCATCTTCATTCCCAACATCATATTCTAAAATAACTTTATTTGATTCATTAGAAGGAGGATAACCGATCATATCGAAGTTAATATATAGATCTATATTTTTTGTTATATTGTTATTGTCTAAATATTTAATATAATTCTTTGAACCCCAAAATCCTTGTTCTTCTCCTGAAAATAATACAAATTGCAGATTATATTTTAAATCTAGATGAGAAAGAATTCGTGAAAGTTCGAGTACTGCAGAAACTCCACTAGCGTTATCATCAGCTCCTGGTGCTCTAACAGAAGTATCGTTAATGTTTTTTGCTCTACTATCATAATGTGCTCCAATTATGATAGTACTGTTGTAGTGAGTGGAAGATGATAAAATCTGCTTGGTGATATTATTATTAACGCTACTATTGTTGCTATTACTTGTCATACAAATAATATTTTTTAAATAATATGTTTGATTTTGATCCCTTTGAGTATAATTATGAAAAAATACTCTACCTTTGCATATATTTTCAAATTCATTTTTAAGCCAATTTGCAACATTGTCAATATAATGTGATTTAGTATGTCTAGTATGAAAAGATGATAGTAAATCTACATATTGTTTGAGTTTGGTTGAATTAACTTGTTGAAGTGTATGATCTAGTTGTATGTTGTCTTTTTCTTCTTTTGATTGTGTATGTAGATTGTAATATATATCATTAAGGCATACTATTATAGAAATAGTACATGAGGAAGTATAATTACTATTATTATTAGCGATTGTTCGAGTTATATTTGAAGAATTTGCAAAATTGAAAACCGAGAAAATAGCTATAATGAATAAAATAATTAGTAATGATATTAATAACCATAGTCTATTGTATTTTTGAAATGACAATTATATTAATTTAAATTAATCAAACGATTAATTTAAATTAATATAATTCCTTCCAAAAAAAAGAAATAATACTTTGTTTATTATTTTTTCTAACTCTACTTTTTAAAAAATTCAAATTTAACCAGATTCATTTCTACTTGGTCTCATTAATTAAACGAGGTCAATAAGTAAAATCAAGCTTAGGATTTCGAGTTTCATTATGACAGGATTCGGTAACATAATAACTAAAGTTTATATTATCAAATAATTCTTTATCATTAGTCATTTCTCAAAATCAAATATTTAATAATAAAATTTATAAATATCTGAAATACGAATGATTATAGAAGATTTTTTAAAAATAAGGTTGTAATAGTGTAATTTTTTAAAAAAAAATAAAATAAAATTATTAAAAAAGATGTTGTTGCTATTTAATATATATTAATCTTATTATAAAATGAAAAAGATGCGTGAACTGTTTTTCACACAATTTTGTAGTTCGAAAAGAAAAAAATTCTTTATCTGTCTTCTATACCCTTAAAATCCACTAAATTTGTGTTTAATCCCACATTATCATATTCTTCTACGGGGTCATATTGTTTCTCAGTATCAAATTGTTTCTCAGTATCAAATTGTTTCTCAGTATCAA
>JALDXL010000180.1:0-5049 GCA_032155045.1 Nitrososphaerales archaeon | reverse complement strand
TCTTGGAGCATAAATAATAAACTTTGATAATGAAGATCCAGTAGAAAAAATTAAGAAAGAAACCAATAAGAAAGGAGCAATATGTATCGACACTGTTGGATATGAGTAGGTAGGACATATGAAAACAACAACTGAAAACAACACCAACGCCATTGATTAGTCATAGAATGAAATTTGATGAAGCTCCAAAGACGTATGAAATGTTTGATCAAAAACAAGATGTAACAAAAGTAGTTCTTAAACTAGAATAATATCTAGCAAGGTAAAATATCAAGTGATATATTTTATAGTGTCTATAACATTAATATTAATTGCCTGTGATAGCGATAAAAAAAATAAATTTATTTATTTATTTATTTATTACATACTTAGTACTAGATTCTTTTAATTGAACAAAACAGCCCAAAGTAAGAAAAAGAAGAAAAATACCGACTCATATTCCAAACCATCAAATAATCTTGGAAGAGTTTTTAATAAACATGTCAAATGCGAATTTGAAGAAAAAAACGTTGATGCAACAATGAAAACTATGGTACCAGAATCCTATGTTCATCATGTTCCGGTTCTAACAGGCGGAATAGGTTATAATGGTGTTTATGATTTTTACAAAAATATTTTTATTGGTAAAATGCCATCTGATACAAAATTTATAACCATTTCAAGGACAAGAGACAATAATCAAGTCGTTGATGAACTTATTATGAGTTTTACTCATGATATAGAAATTCCTGCAATGATCCCTGGGATATCGCCAACAGGAAAACATGTAGAATTGCCAGTAGTTGTTGTGATGAAATTTAAAGGAAACAAAATAGCTCATGAGCATATTTATTGGGATCAAGCTTCAATGTTAGCTCAGATAGGTTTACTGGATAGTAAAATGCTCCCTGTAACAGGTGTAGAACAAGCAAAAAAACTAAAAGAATTTTCTTTATTGACTAAAAGAAAGATACAGAAAAAAAATTTGTAAGAATTATTTAATCAATTTTTTCTAATGGTTTGATGTTGATGATACAGATGATGATGGGAAATGATCAGTTTGCCAGAAATATCCATTTTTGTGAGGGTTTTTAGCAACAGTCCAAAAATCATAATTTTCTCCAATGCGATCCCCAGCATCATTTAGTAAAATTTTTCCTGAAATGCTATCATTAAAAGTCTCAGTTGTTTTGAGTACAATATCTTTAAACGATAATGTCTTGTTATTGTTGTTTTTACTAGTCCATTGCTGGTGTTCTTTTGTACTATTTTTATCTAAACTTAAAGAAGAAACCCAGAAGGCATCATAGGCAATTGCAGGATATATTACAGATTCTCCAGAATGTAACTGTTGTTCTAGTACCTCACTTAGTTCGCGGATTTCTGGTGTTGTTGTATTTATAGAATATAAAGGATTTGAAAAATTGGTCTGGATTGAGAATAATGCAGAATCTATATTCTTTGTAATATGATGATTTTGAGCAATACTATCGGAGCCATACCATCTAACGTCGCCTAGAGAAGGATAATTAGAGGCTTGAATCAAAATTGGTGTAATTTCATCATAAGATACTATAAAAACTCCCACCTCATGTCTGCCATATTTTGTTATTGCTTCAGACACCATACCATTCAACTTTCCTAGATCTTTATTCCACATGATAAAATTAATTCGATGTAAGCTTGTAGCAAATTTGCCTGTATTCGGTTTATAGTTTATCCCTTCTTCTATCTTTCCACCTAATTTTTCGAAATAATATTTCGTAGATTTGTAAAGTTCATTTCCATAAATGTCCCCTCTCCACATGGGTATTACCACTTTAATTCCATCATCAATCATTTTCTTTGCAATAACCTTTCCCTGATTGACATCATCTGGTATGAATCTAAATAGATTGTCACCCTTTAGAGATAGTACTGGAGAAGTACTGGAATAGCTAATTAGAATAATATTGTTTTCATTTGCAAAATCTTTAACTGCTGCAACTGCAGTACTTGTTGCTGGACCGACTATGATTTTAGCTCCACGAGCATAGAGCTCCTTTATTGCATTAAGAGTATCATCCCAATTTGTTTTTGAATTTCCCATGATGAGATTTACCCTTGAAGAGGAATTCATTTTTTCAAAATATTTGTTAACGTCGTATTCTGCCTTTTCCAGTGCTACTTTTAACGGTTTTCCCATCGAAGCATAAGAGCCAGTATATGGTATTATCGCTCCTACAATGAACTCTTTTAGATTTTGTGGTTTTCCACTTCCTGCGCCTCCTCCTCCGGCAGCAGCATTATTCACAATATTACTAACACTAACATCTTCATCTGCTGATATTAAATGGGAATATCCACTCATGGGTTTCTTTTTTACTAAAGCTGTATTGTTATCATCGTTTTGAAATCCATTAATAAAGAAAAATCCTGTAAATATAATAAGAGATATGACTGATATCGATGCAAAAACGATATTGTTAGATGGTTTTCTCTTTTTCATTCCAACAACTATTCTGAATACAAGATCTTTTGATTTCCATTTTATTGAATATCGTAGATACCATATTAGGCCGCCAGCAATTAGTAAATAATGGGCTGAGAGCAACAAGGTTGAAATCCAAAGTTGTTCTACGAAAGTTGTCAACACTATTATAGCAAACCAACTATCCCCAACTACAATTGCCAAGAAGCCTATTAGTTCGCATACCCATGGAACGAGGTGATGACTTTTGCTCTTTCTAATACCAATCATAATTGTTATAGCAAGAACAGTCAATACCGAATTTAGGGTAGGGTATGCTATAGTAACAATGAAGAGCATCATTCCTCTAAAATTGGATGTTTCAGCAAGATCCAGTGTTAAATATAAAATATATGCCAAAAATATTCCAGTAATGGATAATATTAGTAACATAATCTTTTTATCAATACTGTGGTTGAGCTTCTTTCTTATTATTAATAATCTGTATATCAAAAATCCATATGCAGATAACAAGAAAAAATCTGCAAGTGAAGGTACAGGAGATACAATGTCCAACACTACCTCATAATATGCCCATATAATATTTGCAATAAACCAGAAAAGAAGCCCTATTGTTAAAAGTATATTTTCCTTAGACTCGCCGATTTCATTTCTACTTTTAAAAAGAATATAGAAGGAAAGTCCTGCAGCAACAAGCGAATTTATTATAAGAATCCAGTTGGAATAGAGTATTTTACTATCAGAATCTGCAAAAATTATAATTGAATTTCCTAAACCTATAGTGAAAATAACTATTAAAAAAAAATACAGTGATATCAATTTTCTCTTCTTTTTTCTTGTAAGTATGCAAATTTCAGTTATAAAAATTTTGTTTAACAGTGATAATGATAATTTTCACTTGTTTGATTAGTTTTAATAAATTAAATTGCAGAAAAAATATAATAGAATAATCATGACGATAACACATCAATGACAGCCAGAACAAGGCTAAGTATCCAAGCCGCACATGAACAGAATACTCCTTCTGAATTACTAGATGATGTAATGTATATGGATAAAAATGGGATAGAACGCTGTTGGACTAGTGATCATTACATGCCTTGGTGGAATACAGGAGCTTCGGGAGGAGCAGCATGGCCATGGATGGGAGCGGCATTAGCAAAGACAACAAATTTGGTCATAGGAACAGGAGTAACAGCTCCTATATTGAGATATCATCCTTCAGTCGTTGCACAAGTGTTTGCAACATTGTCCTATATGTTTCCAAATAGAGTTTTTTTAGGTGTGGGATGAGGTGAAGCCCTAAATGAAGTCCCAGCAGGATACACTTGGCCAACAACTAGAGAAAGATTCAAACGTTTAAGTGAATCGATAAAGTTGATTAAAAAATTATGGACAGAGGATTGGGTCGATTTTAAAGGAGAATTTTATACCGTCAAACACTCTAATTTATATACAAAACCTGCTTCTAGGGTTCCATTATATATTTCTGGGTTAGGAAAACAATCTGCACAATTAGCGGGTGAGGAAGGAGACGGATTTGTAACAAATGAACATGATATAGAAAAAATAAAAAAAGAGCTTTTTCCAGCTGTAAAAAAAGGTACATCAAATTCTGGAAAAAATTTTGATAAATTTGAAAAGATATTGTTTATTATTGGCTCTTATGATGAAGATAGACAAAAAGCAATAGAATCAATAAGATTTTGGAGAGGTTCTATGATCAAAGCATTTTTTGATGTCGACGTACATGATCCAAGACAAATTGAAGAAAATGGAAATGTTATTGGTGATGATTCTTTAGAAAAAAACCTGTTTGTAATAACTAATGAAGAAGAAGGAATTAAAAAACTTCAAAAATATGTCGAAATTGGATTTACTGAAATTGTATTTACAAATTCAAGTCCTGATAAAAAGAAATTTGTAGATCTTGTAAAAAAAATGTCTATTGCTATAAATAATCATAATTTTTAAAAATTCTTTTTTGTGAGATTTTTTCGATTTATATTTTTATTTTTTTTACAATCTCATTTCCAATCACAAAAATACTTTGCAAATATCCTCCTTGTTTCTTTTTATTATTTAAAATATTTACTATTGTTAGATATCTAATAGATATTGAAATATCCATCAGAACAAAATACGACAACTAGATTATTATAAATCCGGTATGAACTAGGGAAAATTATTTTACCTTGTTATGATTGTATTCTCATTTGGTTGATTATTTTTTTGTAGGAATCAATGAAACCTCTTGCGTATGTGTTGGCATATTTTTCTGACCCTCTATGAATTCCACCTTTTGTACGAATATGATGATAAAATTCGTGCAATACAATAAAGGGATTATAAAAAATATCAGAGTTTATGCAATAAATCTTGCTTTCTTTTTGAACATAAACCGCATATACAGTCGTTCTTTTTCGTTTTATTGTCCCAACCGTAATTTCAGGCGGTGAAATCCTGTAAAACTTGCTCAAACTTTCTAAGGCGTCTTCTGTTTTTTTATTAAGGATAAGGTGTACAACTTTTGCCTTAGTTATGTCATCAAGTCGAATATCATTTGACATATACTATATAAGTTTTGAACTGTTATAAAT
>JALDXL010000179.1:0-5051 GCA_032155045.1 Nitrososphaerales archaeon | reverse complement strand
GATAAGTAAAATCTTGTAATGATATTTTTATTATCACATTAATTCAAACTTCAATAAAGAATATTATAAAATAGATCTAGTCCTTATAGACGCCTATCTATTTATTTTTATTATTAATTTCATTATTGAATAAAAATCAAAAAAATTAATAAATATAGACAAAAAATATTTTTGTACTAGTAGACTAGGCCTGTCTCTGTGAAACCTCTGCTGAACCGTTTTTTGTGCTCTTTACCTTCTAATTTTTCTATTTATTCAATAATTCTTGATCGTTCGTATACTCTGAATAACTAGCAAACAGTAATAGAAAAGATTTTCATATTGTCAGAACCCAATTTATATCAAATATAACTGAAATAAACTATTCTTGATAATTTACATCAGATGAACACAAAGAAAGTACGCATGGACTATAATACTAATATCAATAATTCTTTTCATAAAGAACATAATATAAAATCAATGAAGAAAAAAAGATCATTAAAACCAACAACAACTATTACTACTACTAAATTGAATTTGCCAAATAAGGCAAAAATCTCTACTGATATCATAGATATTGACAATTCACCTGATATTGCCACCTGGAACAAAGATGTGATTAGAAACAAAGATGTTTTGAAGAATAAAGAAAATATGTTTAGATATACAAAAATAAAAACTCCGATTCCTACAATAACTACTAATATAATCAAAAAAGGAAAAGTGGATAATAAGGAGATAGAATATTTAATCGATCCTGCAAATCTTAATGAAATTGCCAAGGTTTACCATAATGAGGAAATACTAACAGATCAAGCTACTTTCTCTCTAAAGAAAGGAAAATTGAAAAAAATAAAATTGAAATTGTAGTGACATTAAATTCAAATTATCGTGGATTTTATTCTTTAATTCTTGAAATGATTGGAAACATTTTTTGGTTATAGAATATATTTATTTTTATGAAAAAGAATAAAAAAAAAGTAATTAAATTTCATGGTACAGAGGTGAAAAATATTGTTATTAAGTTTTTACAAAGTCAAAGGAATAACCCCAATACCAAAGTAATTGAAGAATTTAATGTGTTGAACTCCGATGAAAATTGTGAAACAATAAACATTCAGGTGGTTGCTGATTTTGTCACAATTAGCTATTATCAAAATGAAGAAGCAAACAAATTATTTAAACGAGAATTGATTCCTGCTCACACTGTAGAATTTATCCATGTTTATGATTTAACAAAATAATTCTATGAATAGGGATCAAGTTTAAACAAGAAAAGATATTAGCTAACAATATTTTACCTTCGTTATGAACATTAGTTTGAAAGAATAAAATCTATATCTACATTTAAAAATCTTTATTAAATTACTTTCTCTTAAATTGCTGTGCTTGTTTTATTGTTATATTAAAATATATAGTATTACTGATATTATCTACTTGTTTTACTAAACTTTTAGGAAGTTGATATTTTTCTTTATCTGTAGTTCCTTTTTCTGTTATGATATGTTTTCTGGATACTTGTTGTACTTCTCCTAAATAGGCATTAACACCGAGTCCTCTTGCCTTTTTCCTAATAAGATCTCTAGAAATATAATTATTAGCAGCAGTATTGCTTTGTGAAGGGATTTCTTTATTTCTTACTGCAATGGCTTTGTTTTTAAAATCTGCGTCTTGGACTATTATTTCTCTTTCACCTTTATTAAAATTTTCAGACTCAACTCTAATTAAAACTTGAGATCCACTTGGAGCTGAAGTATTTATATTTGCTAGTTGTAATGTTTCTTTAGATTTTATAATTTTTGATTTCATTATGCCTTTAATTTACATTAAAAATTATAAGGCTTTGATAACTATGTTAGTCTTCCAATTCCAATTACAGTATGGAGAACATCAAGAGAGAAACAGGATAGTTGCTGGTAAAAAATTCATTCGGTCTTCATTGTTTTTGTACACTTAAATTTTATGTGTTTTTTTATAATATAAAAGTCAATTAAGTATTACACTTAAAATTAATATAATATCACTACAAGCTAACTGTATATTTATTGGGTTTAAACTTTATTCAAATGAAATGATCATCTTAAATTATTTAACTCTTTGTCCAGTAAACTACATTTTCTTGATTGCAATTTTTACAAATATATTTAGCCGATTTGGCACCATGTTTATCAGTATTTGATACTTTATTATATTGAGGGTCTGGAGAAGTTACATCATTAGCATTACTACACAGCGGCCAGCCAATAGTTTCGGTTGTAGACATAATTAAATGTGTACTTTATCTTATTTAACAAGGTATTCTTTAATCGGATCTATGTTTATGAAGTTCTCTTTGTAGTAAATAAATTATAACGAATTTAGTCATTTTCCAGATCATATAGATTTTCTACTACTTGCAGCTAATTAGAAATATAATTCAATACTAAATAAAATAACTTGTAATTCAACATAGATAACAAATTAGAAAAAACTGTTATTTACTACCAGATTTGTTAAAATTGAGCAAAGCGAAACAAAAAAAATGAGATAATAACAACGACGCTGCTGTATTCTATTGGTTTAAAAGACTATTCATCTCTTCTTCTGATGGTTCATTCTCTTTTTCAAATTTTGAAGCTGCTATTGTCGAAGAAAGATTTAACCATAGTGTACTGCCGTCATATTTTATAATGTGTTTCTTAGGAATATAGTATAGATGAACATTCACAACTCCTTGTCTAACTACTATGAATTGATTTCCTACTCTATCAACATCGCCGAAATCGAGATTATCAGTAGTTCTTACATGTTTGTGAATTACTTCTTCCCACGGTACTTCTAATACTTCATCCATTGATTCTGTTTTTATTTTTAATCCTGGTTCTTTAGCCATGAGCGGAATTAGTTCATGATCCTTTCCTTTCTCTGCCTCTTCTAATTCAGATTCTAATGGAGGTGAATCTCTCTCGTATTTTTTCTTTATCTCATCTTTTGTTAATGAAGAATATACTGTATCATCATCATAATGTTGAAAATATTTTTTTGGCACGAAATAATGGTTTTTACTAATTACTCCTTCTTCTATTTCTATAAAATATTCACCTATACTTTTTATTTTACCTATTTCTTCCTTATCTGTTGATTTAACTTTCTTATCTATTACATTATCCCATGAAAAATCATCATCTGTCAATGTTCTCAAAAGTAAATTATACAACATACCATTTATTGGTTTTTATTAGGTGAGGATATTGGAAACAAATAAAATATATTCTTTATATTGCATGTTGCATAATCATTTATTATATGAAGAATGAAAATAATGCATCTTCTGGTCCTTCAATCTTATGGGGCGAAATTAATGGTAAAAAAGTTAAATCAATTGACGGTGAAAATTTGGGAAAAATAGAAAAAATATCTCAAAATCACATACTGATAGAAGAAGGTTTAGTGAATAAGAAAAGGTTTTGGATACCTAAATTTGTAGCAGATGTTTATGATGGTAAATTTGTATGGTTGGATATAAAACAAGAAGAATTAAAACAAAAATACTGTTATGACCAGGAACCAGCATCATCTCAATATGATTTAGATATAAATGAATATAATACAATATATGGAAAAAATAAAAGTAATGCATCTAACGAAAAAGTAAAAGTAAAAGAGGAAATTTATACAGAAGAAAGTGAATCTAAAAAAGGCTACGAGAATATACGCGATTTAAAATAAATATTGTTTAAAGATTCCTAGCAGTTAAGATATCTGAATGGTTTTATTATAGCTCATTTTGTTCTTACATCATATGGTTATCTAAAGCACATGAAACTATTACAATTAATATATTTATTTTAGTCATTCAACAGTTAAAATTAGTAGTATTAAACCAGCTTAACAAATAAAAAAATAAAAAATAATGGATTTGTGTATAATATTATTTCATCATTGTAGTAGAATTTGAAGTCATTATTTGTCCACGTATTTCACCATTGGGATTTTGTTGTGTATGTATATTTACATAGGTTTCGCCATTTTGCATAGCAGTTATCAAATCTGATATTTGTTTACCAGCCATGGGCCCTTGAAATGTATCCGCAGTGATATTTCCTTTAGCTAATACACCAGACATTTGTCCAGAAGGCGTATCAGGTTTATATAATGGAACAGCTGGGGGCCCATTCTCACCTTGCTTCCCCATATGTATATGGGCCATTGTAACTCCTTGAATATCAGTAACATTAACCTTAAACCAAATACTATCTTGCATTGGTTTGAACCATGCAATCCCTGATGCACTTGTTTGTATAGGTGGAATTTGTTGATCACCAGATAACTGTGCAGTAAATTTTTGTTGTATTGCAAATACAGGTGTTGTTGCTGTAGATGACATGGATGTTATAAATATCACTGCGGTTATTAGTAGAGACAAAGATATTACAGTATTAGGTATTATTGTTTTTTTGCTAGTAGTAGTTTTTTTCATTATGAAATAGGTTGCTCAAAACTATTTAATAGATGAGTACAATTTTGTCTCAAAAGCCAGAAATTCAATCAAAAGTGTTAATGATCTTGTAATAAAATAATAATATTTGGGATATTGTTTACATGCTCAATATTAAATAAATTAATTTTGTATATGAATTGATTTTATTGATATTGTGATTTTTCGTTTGCTTCCCCAGATTCTTGTTTTTCTAATCGTTTGTAGGTATTAAATGCTTTATCTAATAGATCATCTAGTTTGCTATAAGAAGTTGATTCTACCTTAATTGATGATCCTTTCTGTGTTCGGATTTCAATTTCAAATTCTTCTTCATATTCTTCTTCTTCCTCTTTTATTTCTGCTCCACTTGTTGTTATATTATTTGTTGCTACATTTTCATTAGACATGTTTTGCCAAAATATTCTGTCGAACAAACTATTTAAAAAGATCATTCATAATGTTTTCATCTTCGATGATGGCTATAACTGTAGAAAATATTAGAATGCATCCTCTTGAATCTATTTGAATTTAGAACTTTTCTTCTAAAGATCTCCATTTTTATTACCATATATTAGTCTTATATTTGTACCACTATCGATATTACTCTAAA
>JALDXL010000178.1:0-5060 GCA_032155045.1 Nitrososphaerales archaeon | reverse complement strand
ATAAAAATCAACATTGTTGTAACAATATAATTTTGATTATGATGTGAAACATCAGTGATTAATTTATCGACGTTCTAATAAATAATAGTCATGAAATATCCAAGAGTTACAACAAAATTATTCGATTAAAGTTAATCATCGGTTTATAATAATAAAAAATTAACATAATTCTTGTTTTTATACAAAATAATCAAGAGATTTTATATTAGTTTTCTCTTGGCTAATTAATATGCTATTTTTTTTTAAGTTAACACTAGGATGTGATTTTGTTATTTTACTACTTTTCCTCTCGTGATTTTCTAATGGAGTAGCGTCATACCCCATATTGTTCAGAACTCTGGCAAATTCATGAGCAAAACCGTGTATGGTAAATACTTTTTTAGGGTTGCATTTTTTTACCACCTGAATCAATTCATTATAATCACAATGATCGCTCATTGGAAGGGCATAATCAATTCCCATCATATACTTATATCCTTTATTACAAGCCCATCCACTAAAACCCAATGTTATCGTGTTATATTTTTCTTTCATATATCGTAAAAATTTTGAATTTCCATTCATAAGAGGTGCTAACATCACCCATGGAGATTTGGTGTCTATTCTTAGAGATTTTTCTGCCTCTTTAAATAAAGTGGTATTTCTCAAAGAAATACCCATATCTCGATATACATTATTCATAACTTCTATACTATCATATGAAAATAACGGATCCCAATGTTCAAAAAATGTGGTTAACAATTGAGCTTTTCCTAATGGATAGCCCATTATAATGACTGGGTGACCTTTATCATACGCATCAGCAATAATCTTGTTTGCATCATGAACTATTTTGTTATGGTCAGGAAAAATATATTCTGGTCTACCAAAAGTTGATTCTATAATTAATGTGTCAACTTGAGGAATTTTTTTTGGTGGGTTAAGAAAGGCACGTTTTCGTATAGAAATATCACCAGTATAAAAAATTTCATTAAATGCTAATAATCCTTTAGAACCTAGAATATGACCAGAATCTACTAGTTCTAAATTTTTTTCCTCGTAAATAGTATTAGCTATTTCATAACCTCTAGCCTTAGCTATTGCTTCAGTTTCTCTCGAAGTTATAGTTTTTATTCTCGTTTTATTTTTTGGTTTGCGATAAATATGATCAGAATGCGCATGCGAAATGAATACAAAATTATCACTCTCCACCTTCGAAGGGTCCAACAATATTTTTTTTTCTTCATTTTGTATTAATAATCCATTATGTGTTGCTTTAACTTGAGAGTGCATAGAATTACGATTGTTTTAAACTATGTTTTAATTAACTGTTTAGATCAGTTATAATTGATAACTATTATTACTATTATTGAAGAGCTGAATTAATCGATTTAAATTCAAGATGTTTTAAAAACAAATTATTATACACTAAAGTTAAAATTGGAGAAATCATTAGGGATACCCAATATTTGCTGGTTAACTAATAAAAACAATTCTCAAAATCGGACTACTTAATAATATTTTAATATAAATTATCATATGCTTAACATGGCTATATTAATTTCAGGAAGGGGAAGTAATATGGATGCTATTTTAACTGCTTATACTAATTCTACATTAAAAAATATCAAACCATCTGTCGTTATCTCAAATAAAAAAGATGTGCCAGGTTTAACAATTGCAAAGGAAAAATTTGGAATTGCTACCGAAGTTATCTTAAGTAATGAAAAAAAAGGTTGGGAATATGATAAACATATAATTTCTTTATTAAGAAAACATGAGGTATATCCTTCAAACGGGATAATCTGCCTTGCTGGTTTTATGAGAATTTTAAGTTCTGAGCTTGTTAATGAATATAGACACAGAATCTTCAATATTCATCCATCATTACTACCATCTTTTAAAGGTCTTCATGCTCAGAAACAAGCTATAGATTATGGGGTAAAAGTATCAGGGTGTACCGTTCATTTTGTAGATAGCGATGTTGATACTGGTCCAATTATTCTTCAAGAAAGCGTTCCTATTTATAATAATGATACTGAAGATGACTTATCAAATCGTATATTAAAATTAGAACATAAATTATATCCACTTGCAATAAGACTATTTTCAGAGGGTAGGTTAAAAATAGAAGGTCGCAAGGTAGTTTTATTGGATAATTAATTTTATATATCTATATCCCAGATGTATAATAAAAGTTAATATTGCCTAATTTTTCGAAAATGTCTGACAAATACGTAAATAGTTATCAGCTCAAGCTTCATTATTTTACACCTAGTAAAAGACATTTATGGACAATTGTTGGAAAGAATGATGAATACTGGTTAGATCCTGACCTCGATTATTGTTCGTGTAGACATTATTTTTTTAAAACACTATCTGGTAAAGAAAAATGTCAGCATTTAAAAGTTCTATCTGATTTGATAAAAAATGAAAATTATGATAAAATAGAATTCTCTGATGTGGAATATTATAATTTTCTTGGGTTATTGATTAAGGATCTTCTTCAAAAATAAAATATAGTATCTTAATATTTACTAAGAATAATTAATATGCCTACTCTAAATCAAATAAACTTCAATTTAAAAATAATATACAAATATATTGTCATTTTTAATATCTTGTAATTGGAAAAAACTAATATACTTATTTTAGGTTCTGGGGGTAGAGAACATGCATTAGGCTGGAAGCTTTCACAAAGTCAATCTGTAGATAAAGTATTTTATTGTCCTGGGAATGGAGGAACACAGAATAATATACAATATTCATTATCTGATTTTTCAAATATTCGATCTTTTGCAATAAAAAATAACTGTCTAGTGGTGGTAGGTCCTGAAGAACCTCTAACTCGTGGCATAGTAAATGAATTATCAGATAATGTATACATTTTCGGGCCTAGTAAGGAGGCAGCCCTGCTAGAATCTAGTAAATCTTTTGCAAAAAAATTTATGAAACAAAACGGTATAACAACATCTAATTTTTCCATATTTAGTGATGCTGAAGAGGCAAAAGATTATGTTTATAAAAGCAGTAACGAATTAGTAATTAAAGCTGATGGTTTGGCTGCTGGAAAAGGTGTGTTTGTATGTGATAATAAAGAAGAGGGGATCGATGCTATTGATTCGATTATGGTAAATAAAACTTTTGGAAATGCTGGTAATACTATAGTTATTGAAGATAGGCTATATGGAGATGAAGTTTCATTTATAGGAATTACTGATGGAGATACTATTATTCCTATGGCAACTAGTCAAGATCATAAAAGAATTTACGAAAATGACCAAGGTCCAAATACTGGGGGAATGGGAAGTTTTTCTCCTTCTAAAATTATTTCACAAGATCAAATTGATTATATAATGAAGAATATAATGAAAAAAACTATCTATTCAATGAAGAATAATGGTAATAAATTTAAAGGTTTTTTATACGCAGGTTTAATGATAGAAAAGGCTACTCAAAAACCGTATGTTTTAGAATTTAATGCACGAATGGGAGATCCGGAATGTCAACCTATCATGATGAGAATGAATTCAGATTTATTTGACTATATTAATTGTTCAATTATCGGAACTTTAGACACTTTACCGCCTATTGAATGGGATAAAAGTCCCTCAGTTTGTGTTGTTTTAGCAGAAAAAGGATATCCATCAAAATATGAGACAGGAAATATCATCAATGGATTAAATTCTAACTTTACTCAAAATGTTATGATTTTTCATGCTGGAACTACAAGAAAGAATAATGATAATAACCAAATCTCTACTTCTGGAGGTAGAGTTTTAGGAGTTACAGCTTTAGGCAAAGATTTTCCTGATGCTATAACTAATGTTTATGACGCTGTAAAAAAAATTAGCTGGGGATCTAACGATCAATATTATCGTCGTGATATTGGATCAAAAGAATATACTAATATTAAGAAAGGTAAATGATAAAAACAAATATATTACTAGATTCTTATGATCCTTTTTTCGGTAACGATTATATCTACTGGAACATCTAGATCATTATTTGGTATAGTATTTAATAGTTGAATTTCATATGCTAATCCTATAGTATGTTTAGCTTTTTTTGAAGATAAAAATCTATCATAATATCCTTTTCCATATCCTATTCGATTTCCATTTAAATCGAATGCAATTCCTGGTATTATTAACATATCAATTTTATCGATAGAATCTTTAGAAATCGATGGTTCTAAAATTCCATATTTGCCTTTTCGAAACGATATTTTCTCAAATGAATTCTCAATAATTTTAAAAAATTCGATTGTCGTTGAATCAATTATTTTTGGTAAACATACAATTTTATCATTATTTAATGAATGCCTTATTAAATCAAAAGTTTGTACTTCAGAGCCTATCGGATAATATATTCCCAAAGATTTTGAACTTTGGTATTCTTCAATTGCAATAATTTTATTACTAATAAACCTACTATTCGTTATTATTGTATTCTTATAAATCGAATTTCTTTTAGATAAAATCTTACGCCTGATTTCAGATTTTGTTAAATCAGGATTTACCTTCATTTTAGGTATTATCTTTACTAAAAGATGAAGCAGCATCTATGGTATTCTTAAGTAACATTGCAATAGTCATTGGCCCAACACCACCAGGAACAGGAGTTATCCATGAAGCTTTTTTAGAAACATTTTCAAAATCAACATCGCCTCTTATCTTGCCATCTTCCCTAGTAATTCCTATATCAATGACTACCACACCATTTTTAACTGAATCTTCCTTTAGTGTAAATAATTTTCTATTTCCAACTGCCGTAATAACAATATCTGCATTTTTTATCTTTTCATTTATATTTTTCGTATGAGAATGACATACAGTTACTGTTGCATCTTTATCTAACAATAGCATTGCAATAGGTTTTCCTACGAGGATACTCCTATTCACTATAACAACATCTTTCCCTTTTGTTTCTATATTGTAATATTTTAATAATTCTATCACACCTAGTGGTGTACAGGGAACAAAGGCTGATCTTTTGTTAAAAAGTAATCCAGCATTGTTATAAGTTAAACCATCCACATCTTTTTTGGAATTGATTGTGTTATTAACATTAAATTGATT
>JALDXL010000177.1:0-5069 GCA_032155045.1 Nitrososphaerales archaeon | reverse complement strand
AAATAACTTCTAATTAATATTATTGTAATATTGAAAAAAATAACTAATATATATATAGTAATTGTTATCGGTTTTCTATTTCTGATCCAATTTACAATATTTCAAAAGGATCAAGATATATCTCACTATAATCCATTTATTTTTGATTATTTTAAAGAAGTATTGGGAAGCAAGGAAGATGAAGGAGAAAAAGAAACAGATTCGTTGGAACAAAAGATTTGTAATAAACTCTTTGATTCAGAAACATGTGGAAATTTTAAGGAAGTTAAACCAATAGAAAAGAAAGAATTAACACAAGAAGAAATTAAGGCTGAGGCGATTATAAGTAAATATTTAGAACCACCTCAAGAAAAAAATATACAGGATACAGGAACACTCACTATTAAAATTAATAATTTTGATACCGGAACACCTCTTTCAAATGCAACGTTTAAGGTTTCTCCAAATCCATTTACATTAAACGATTCCCTCGTTATACATGATAATGATAAATCATTGGATTCTAATTCATCTAATGGAATTGTACATCTAAATAATGTAAAATTTGCGTCATTTGTCATAAACGAAACCAAAGGACCAAAGAATTTTGTTCCATTATTAATAAAAAATAGAGTTACAGTTCATGAAACTAATCCTAACGCAATTGTAACTATTGAAGTTAAGGACATTAAGTTACCCTTTAAAGGAAAAGCTATTTTCTCTACCGAATTGAATGCAGAAGCTCTTAAGACATTTATTTCAAATGGTGCTTTAGTAAATGGAAAAAAATTAAACAAGGTTAATGAAATGCCAGATGGATTCATACAATCTGCAGAAGTATTAAAAAATTTAACCGAGCCTAAAGAAGTCATATTTAAAACATCCGCTCCAATCACTTCTACGGCAGCACATCTATTCAAATCTTATGCAATTCCTAATTATCCTGCTCCAACACAAGTAATAGCTAAAGAAAGTATCTATATTCCACCTATATTTTATATAAAACAAGATAATTCTAATAATAATTTTATTCTTACACCTGTCATTGGAAAGATATTTTCTAATATGTCGGTATTAATTAATGAAGGTTTCTCAACAGAATCCAATAATACTAGTGTGGAACGGTTGGAGATGAAATTTGCAAAACAGGCAACTAATGTAGGATTCAGTTTTGGAACATCAGATAATATTCCTACTGGACTTGATCTTCCTGCATTGAATGTTGATAAAATTGCATTGTTCTTAAACATCGATTATATATACAGTACTGATCAAAAATCTATAGATTTCTCAAATCCAGAATCATTTATAACACCGCCTTTGAGTTATATATCTATAAATAAGTATCTAGATACTGGTAAATTAGAAGATGGTTGTCCAGATGTTTCATTATACGCCTATAACGAGATAGATAAACAATGGAATATATTAGATAAACTTCAAAGATACCAATTCTTAGATACTCAAGAAAAATGTGGTTACATTATGGAATTACCACATTTCTCGAAATTTGCAGTAGGTGGTATCAAACCGCTTAGTTGATCAGACATGAAAATCAGAATCAAGAGAAATAGTTTTTATGGAGACCATATCAGATATAATATTTAATATTGTCTATAAATATGATAAATCATACCAGCTTAATCTACGCTAATTTCTTTTTTACAGATATTGTAGGTTTATCAGACCCAAGAATGTCAACAAAAACTCAGATAAAGAAAATTGAAGTATTAAATAGATTTATCAGGGAATGGGCTCCTTTTAAAACAATGTCCAAGGACTCTCTTATAGTACTTCCTACAGGAGATGGCATGGCAATTGGTTTCTTTCAAAGTCCGGAATTACCCTTAAATCTGGCAATTGAACTCCATAGAAAAATTGGACTATACAATAAAGCAAAAATTCCTACAGAAACCTTACGCTTGCGAATAGGAATACATTCAGGACCAGTATTCGTAGTAAATGATGTTCTAGAGAATAAAAATGTATGGGGACCAGGGATAATAATAGCTAGAAGAATAATGGATATAGGTAATGATGGACATATATTATTAAGTTCTAGAGTAGCAGAAGATTTAAGAGAATTATCAGACGAATATAAAAAAATAATTAAACCACTACATGATTATACACTAAAACATGGACAACGCATTTTAATTTATTCAGCTTATGGATCTGATTTTGGTAATCCAGATATGCCTATTGGAAAAACATATCAAAGAAGTAAAATGAAGAAAGAAATTATTAAGTTAAGAAGAACTACAATCTATCCTTATTTAGAAGTTAATGTAACTGTAAAAGATTCTAATATTATGAAATTAAAATATAAAAGGCTTTATGAAATAGAAAATATTTCAGACGAGCCAATTTATCAGGTCTTGCATGGAATTGCAACAGATATTCCAAAAACCTTTGAAGAATTAAACATAAAAGTATATGATAATGAGAATCAAAATTTAATAATATCAAGTATAAGTGTTGATAAACCTTTTCAGAAGGAATTTACCACAGTGTTTAACAGACCTATTCTAAAAGAAGAAAAAGGAAAATTTTATGTTTTAGAATATGAGGTTGAAGAACCAGATAAATATTTTGAAAATGCATTCTTAGTAGACTGTCATGAATTTATAATTAACTTTGATTATCCTGTAACTATGATGCCTCCAGTAGTTTATGATGTAAGCTTAGAATCTCATGAAAAAAAATATTGTGATAAACAACCTGTAATTATAGAAATTAATGGGGGACGTGCTACAGCCAGATGGAAACGAATGAATATCTTTCAAGGTCAATCATTTAGATTTGAATGGAAATAAAAAAAACGTATGGTTTATGAGAACATATTTTTATTATAATGTTATAATAATAATTTGTTAATACAACTATAAGTTGATATTGTTTATAAATTATGATAACATTAGATTAAAAATTGCAATTTTTAAATATTTTACATAATCAGATGAATAAATGTGAAAATGATGAAAATGATAATTAGAATATTAAATCACCATTATAACAATTAATAATCAACTTTATACAAAGAAAATAGAAAATATCCAAATCTAGAAAAGGAAATCAATTACAAAAATCTAAATTTATTAATAATGTTAGAGTGTCATTATTAATAGATCACTGCGAAATTGCAGCTGTAGAAGATAGTTTTAAATGGAATGTCACTGTTTCATAGATGTAGGGTATTTATACATCAACGAAAAAGTACGATAGCCAGATTTTTATCAACATAAATGACCTATTTAGTTAAAAAGCTGTGTTAACAGTTAAAATAATGATGACGTTTAACTTGGTTTAATGATTTTTAAATACATTTACATCTTTAAAGTGATACTGTAAACAACAATACCAAACCTAAAATAGGCAATGGTCTTAATCCTCTATTTGTTTCTCTCCTTATCAGATAGAGGAGAAGACTTTTTCTGTCGTTTTAGATAACTGTAACGTCATGCCATAATACTTGCATAATAACGAAATGAATGTGAGATACTATTAATATATATTAGAATCATATACAAGAAAATTTATATCTAAATCAGATTAAATTTTTCGGTTATTATTGATTTCTTATTTCCTTTATAATGAAGTCAACTTATAATTAAATGATAAATATCATAGTAAATATTAATACTGGTATCTTTTTGCTATTATATACTTGTCTATATAGCTACAAATCCTCAGAACGAATTAAAGTCAAAGTTGACATTAAATTATCAATATTTGTGATATTTTTTTCAACCTTTTCTTTTAAATCATCCATTGTTTCAAATATTATTTCTACTATAATATCATATGGACCACAGATAATATCTACATTTATTACATTGTCCAATTTTGAAAAATAATTAGCAACTTCATATTTACTTTCCAAATTACAAATAATTAAAAGATATGCTCGTAGCATGTTATATTCAGATACTAGATCTATAAAAGGACCGGTATCTTTTGTTAAATTAGTATATTACTAGAGAGTGAATTATAGAAAAAATTACAATAAAAAATTACGAACTAAAATTTTTAATTAAAATTATCTTAATTTTTATAATTTAGATTTTTATCATAACTTCATTATTTAGAACAACAAAATGATGATCTAGCAACGATTTTAATAATATTTTTTATAACTATATTGCGAAACCATATTAACTTGGTTAAGTATTACTTAAATATTCAATTTCTACAGTTTTTTCATGGTAAAAAAAAATAATCTCATTAATCAAAAGAAAAAAAATAAAAATAAGAATAAAATAACTCCAAAAAAAATTATAATAATCGGAATTTCATTTACCATTATTGGTTTAATTATTTATGGTGGTATCACATCCTTAAAATCATTCAACGGAAATTTTCTTTTATCTCCTCCTAGAAATTTTTTTATGAAAGCAACCTATTTGCCAAATGAAGGAAATGTGTTTACTAGTCAATCAACGGGAACTGCCAAGTTATTAAACAGTGGCGCAAGTCATAGAGGAAATAATCCCCCAATTATGCTTAATCAAGGCAATTCATTATCCATTCATCTTATTAATGAAGATTCAGAAACTCATTCTAAACATAATTTAAATATAGATGAATTTGGAGTTCATACTGGAGATTTAGGATATTTC
This sequence comes from Nitrososphaerales archaeon, assembly GCA_032155045.1. GTDB lineage: Archaea > Thermoproteota > Nitrososphaeria > Nitrososphaerales > Nitrososphaeraceae > TH1177. Next base: position 471 of record JALDXL010000177.1, on the reverse strand, counting down.
CAGACTCAAACAGTAACATTTACAGCAAATAAGACAGGAACTTTCAATTATTATTGTAGTATTCATCCTGAAATGAAGGGTAAAATAATCGTAACCGATGATCATACAAAATAGAGTGATATTAACATTGAATACTAGTGATAATGATCATACAGTGATAAACTTTCAAAGAAATAATATACTCTATCTTTTAGATAGTTTTATCGAACAAATACATAAAATTAGGAAGTTTCTTATAGGGGTTTCATTTTCATCCATTATTCTTGCTCCAATAGCTATTTCTTTGGCTTTATATCTTTTCACTCATCAATCATTTTTTAGAATATTAGAAGCTGAAAGTGATTTTGGGTTTGGATTAATCATATTTTTATCTGCTGTAATAATAATATCTTCTATTCTTTTTGTTACTGGAATAGTTCAATATAAGCGAATAGGTTCATGGCATAAGAAATATGAATCATACAAAAAAGA
>JALDXL010000176.1:0-5079 GCA_032155045.1 Nitrososphaerales archaeon | reverse complement strand
ATATTTTAATAATTTTTTCTCTGGTTATTTTACATTTTGTTAAACGGTCATACCAGCATTTATCTATCATTATTAAAAAAAATATAATTTTTGGACTACAAAATTGTGTGAAAATCAGTTCACAGACACCTCTGTGTTAGTTCCTACGTATAAGTTTATTAAAATAATAAACTTCAAGTAAAAACTATAATTTTATATTATAATCTTTACAAATCTGTGTTTAGATCTCCTTTTGCTAGTTATTAATAATTAATCTAATGCCAACTCAATAATATAAGGGACGTTTTACTCTTTTAATTACTTACTAATCGTTTACTTGATAACTATATTGTTACTTACTACTTTAAATAATTACCTTATGTTATTTAATAACTATAAGTGAGTTTAAGATGGGTGAAAATAAACTTGAAGGAAAAATTGCCGTTATAACTGGAGGATCCAATGGTATTGGTTTAGCTACTACAAAGAGATTTGTATCAGAAGGAGCATATGTTTTCATAACAGGTCGTCGCCAAAGTGAACTTGATGTAGCAGTATCTGAGATCGGGAAAAATGTCACCGGTATTAAGAGTGATGTCTCCAATCTTGCAGATCTTGATAACTTGTACAATACTGTGAAGAAGAAGAAAGAACATATTGATATTCTATTTGCAAATGCAGGTATTGGAGAATTTGCTCCGTTAGGAGAAATCTCTGAAGGACACTTTGACAAAATATTTGCTATCAATGTAAAGGGAGTTCTCTTTACTGTGCAAAAAGCACTTCCACTGTTTCAAGATGGAGGTTCTATCATTTTGAATGCTTCTATCGCTGCATCCAAAGGAATAGAGGCATTTAGTGTTTATAATGCGACAAAGGCTGCAGTTCGTTCGTTTGCGCGAACTTGGACAGTTGATTTGAGACACAGAAAAATCCGTGTTAATGCTGTAAGTCCTGGACCAATAGATACACCTGTCGTTGAAGGCTTGGTTCAGGATAAAGAACAAGTTGAACAATTAAAGAAGAATCTAGTAATTGCTGTACCAATGGGTAGGATGGGTAATCCTGACGAAGTAGCTAAAACAGTCTCATTTCTTGCATCGGATGAAAGCAGTTATGTCACTGGTATTGACCTATCCGTTGATGGAGGTATGGCACAGATCTAACCAGAATTTTTCATTTTATCATAATACCATTTCGATGAGAGTCTAAATCTAATAGTTTAAAAGATTTATGTATCCAATACTGGTAAATAATTATCATATAGCCTTTCATTTTTACATCATCATCTATATTTCGATTACTTATACAAAACCTAGATCATTCAGACGATGGAAATCTCCATAAATGGCCTTGGATCCAGGTGTGATGAGATCCAGAAACTGTCGGTAACCTTGTTCACAATTTTTATCATCTTTCATTTTTTCCATGACTTCATCTTTATGTTTCTTGTCTCTATGTGATAATAATTCTACTCATACTTCCTCCTCATCCGGATTAGCAGAGATAGCTTGAGATATGTTGGTAAATCCTTCCATGTTATCAGTTCTACTGAGCTGAAAGATTTCCCATTGTAGAATCCCGTATTTTTTAAAAATATCATTAAATTGTTTACAGAATAACACCATAGCGTCATGGTTCTTTTCTGGTATTCGGAAATGTATCATCTCAATTTGGTTCCCGATTTCTTTTCCTTCATCTTTTTCTGTTATATTTAATTTCTCCATGAGCAATAGCATACAAAGTATAGTTTTTAAATATGTAATGGAGTAAAAGTATAGTTAGTTAGTTAGTTAGTTGCAATCAGTCAAAGAACAACAATATGATAACAAGTCAGATCGTAACAATGACCAAGAAATAGAAATCCAACCTTAAGTAAAATTTGTTAACTGTCCAATTAGAACCAGTATTGAAATAGTAGTCAAAAAATGTACAATTCTAATTATTAGAGATATCAGTGTTCGTATTAATTAGAAAATGATTGGTATGCTCTGAATTTATTTTTTCATTTCATCAAGCGACAACTTTGACATTTTGTCCAATACTTATTAACTTATTATTAAACTCTGCTCATAGGTTATAGTTTTTCCTGTATAAAGATAGGAGGAGACGAGAAATTTTTCTAGTACAGTACACCATGCGGCTACTAAAACAAAATCTCGTATATTATAGACTCCTATACGTTCTTCGATTATTTTGTGTTGTACCTTAAAGGTATTCTCTATTATTGGTAGACATGAAATAACATTCGTATTATCTTATCTAATAATATTTTGGTAAATTCATCTTCTAATACGATAATTTTTTATAAAACACAAATAATTTCATTTATACGCAATGTTGTATTTAGTACTACTTCGGTCAGTGATGTAGACATTCAAAATATTACCTAAAGTTTCAGCAAAATTTGACTGTTACTCAATTTAAATTGTAAGCTAGAGACAAATTTAGCCTATTTTCATTAATTTTCTTATTTTTTTTACTTAATAACGGTCTCATATTTTAAAAATATACTTACAAGACAGTAAGGTATTGAACTGATTTTATCATTTTATCTACATCATGTAAAGCCTTTGAATATACTATATTGTGATTGACAATTGCGGATCAAATTCCTATTTTCAACGAAATTTTGCATGGGGAGAAAAGCCTAAGTGTATTAATATTAAGAAGAGTAACAATGAAAGTCTGTATTCGTCCACTTAAAGTTAGTGATCTTCAACAGGCTGATCATATATTTCGACTTGCCTTTGGGACTTTTTTGGGTTTTTCAGATCCTCTGACTTATGCTGAAGATGCAGATTATATCAAAAGTCGTTTTCATGCAAATCCCTCTGGGGCATATGTGGCTCAAGTTAATGAAAAGATTGTGGGATCCAATATTACAACTAACTGGGGTAGTGTTGGATTTTTTGGACCTCTAACCATACATCCAGACTATTGGAACAAGGGAATAGCTCATAAGCTACTAGAACCAACTATGAAATTATTCTATAAATGGAATACTAAATATGCAGGACTATTTACATATGCAAACAGTCTAAAGCACATAGATTTATATCAAAAATTTAATTTTTGGCCATATGGTCTTACAGTAATTATGTCCAAAGATGTATTCCATATTCATAATACTAAATCTAATTTGGAATGGTCCAAATTCTCTCAATTAGTCGATAATAAGGAGAAAAACGGTACTGGACAATATAAACAAAAACAGCTCAAATTTCTAACTGCTTGCAGAACATTAACTGACTCTATCTATCATGGATTAGATTTGAGCATTGAAATTCTCTCGGTTTACAAACAAGAACTTGGCGACACAATACTATTGTGGCAAAATCATGATAGGAATAATATGAACATAACACCGATAGGTTTAGCGGTATGTCATGTTGGTCCAGGATCTGAAGCGGGCAGCAATAAATGCTATATCAAGTTTGGTGTAGTTAAACCAGGACCAGACGCCGGGAATAATTTTCAAAAATTGCTGGAGGCATGTGAAGCTTTTGCAGCAGAAAACAAAATGAAATTTCTCATCGCTGGAATTAATACATCGCGTTACAATGCCTACCGCAAAATGTTGTTGAAAGGTTTTCGTTCTTATATGACTGGTATTATTATGCTAAGAAATAATGAACCAGGTTACAATAGACCAGACGTGTATGCTATAGATGACTGGCAATAGGAAGGAAAGATTTGTTTGTATATTATAGTAATTTTCTAACTATACTTGCATAATAATATGATAGACAAAACCAGTCGATATATTAAGTAAAAGGATATTGAAAATAATTTTGGCTACAAGGTATAATAAGCCTTGGTGAGGTAAATATAAAAAGTCGACAATGATGATATTTAAAAAAAATCCAACCAACGTCAGAACCTTCTATCAATGACAAAAAAGTTGCATCTTTTTCTAGATAGTAAATATATAAAATGATAATGCAATGTTTATACTTTAAGAATACTAGATTAATTAGAATTAATTTGGTTGCCGGCAAGAAAACTCTTCTTCGCACTATCAGAATTACACAGGAATTAGAAGATTTACTTCAGAAGGATGCCAAACATAAGAGAATTAGCGTTAATGCCTTAATATCTTCTATCATGACAAAATATGCAGAATGGGATAGATTTAGGGAACGATATGGGACTATTAGTCTGAGTCCACATGGGCTATGTGCTTTTCTTGAATCAGTAGATGATGAAAAAATTGAATACATTTCAAGAGATTTAGGAGCCACGTTAACCAGGGAATTCATATTATTTGTATTTAAAAAAATTAATTTAGAAACATATCTCTCCTATCTATCAATATTATGTAGATACGGAGGATTTGCACATCTTGAAATTGAAAATGAAGAAAGTGATTACACAATTACTTTACTACACACTATGGGACCTAAATGGTCAAATTATCTGATGAATGTAATAGATGAGATCATGAAAAATGATTTAAGCATAGTACCACGATTTGATGTCACCAAAAATGCATTGGTAGTAAGATTTCAGAAAAAGTGATTTTTTGTCATTCAATACCTCAGCAAATTAAATCGCCATCTTGATAAAGATTTGATATTTATTTTTTCTTTTATTCTCTAAGCTCATAGAGTAACGTTTATTTTAATAAACGAATCTTTGACTACCTATAATAACAGTGGTATAAGAGTATTCATCATGCTATTTTGTAGTACAATGTACCCTTCCAAAATTAATAATATCTCTTTATTGATTAACCTATGAAAACTCTAATTGTAAAATATATTCCCAGAAATGAACAATCCAATACCAAAAAATTACTTGACGCCTTTAGAGATGAAATCAGTAATTCTCATGTTGAGGAACTAGATCTTTTAGATGATACTCCAGATATATTAGTTGAGAATAATTTGTTAGCTTATATAAACAGAAATTTTCTAGGACTGAAGTTACTACTAAGTGAAGAGAAACTTTTATCCAAAATGGACAGAATGGCTGCGCAATTGAAATCTGCAGATATTGTAGTAGTGGCGTTTCCAATGTATAATTTCTCAATGCCAGCTATTGTAAAGGCATGGTTTGATTCTGTAATGCAAAATGGATTTACATTTGGAAAGGGAA
>JALDXL010000175.1:0-5079 GCA_032155045.1 Nitrososphaerales archaeon | reverse complement strand
TTGTCATAGTTGATTTAGAGATGATCTTTATAGTAAATTAAGAATCATGAATATCCATAAAAATAAACAACATTAATTAATTAATTAGTTAAACTAATCATTCTATTACTCTAATGATATTCATTAGATTAAAAGTAAACAAGTTTCTAAACAATTTTCATTATCAAAATTATAAAGATCTTTATTAGCTGTAGTATTCGATAATTATTCCTTTACTAAATTATATATTATATGTTACTGATTGATTCTACATATTGTGATATAAATATAAAGTAATTTAACAATCATGCACAAGTTAACTATGTTTATGCTAGGGTTATTGGCAGTTTTACCTCCATTTGGCTCTAGGAATATAAGTAATGCAAACGCTATTGCGTCAACAGATGAATATTACATTGAGCAATATGACGAAAAATATGCAAATGATGACTACCATGGTCCAGAACAAGATGGATCCTATTCATATGATAATGATTACAAATCTAAAGATAGCAATATAAGTAAAAGTGTAAGCATAACTGAAAATGATTGTATTAATGTCAATAATAATATCAACGGTGATGTTATAGGAAATATCAGTGTTGGTAACAACCAACAAACTTCAGATGATAGACCTAATGGAATTGGTGCAAATAGGATCGGAAATAATGATGGTGAAAGATATTATGATGGTGACTATCGATTACAAATATAGAAGATAAATAATACAGAGTACTGCAGTGTAAATATAATCTTAGTAAGTTAAGAGAATATCATACTATTGCCAACAAATATTATGTAACACCATAGTCTACTAGGTACATTTCTGCTTGAATCAATAATTACTAGTAGGCTATGGCTCTTAGTTATAAACTTCGTTCTACAAATATTATATAGTATATTTTGGAAGTTAATCTGCTATACACAAAGGTATTAATCCACAATAGAATCTATCTCAAGTTCTATTCCGAACATAACCTTCAAGGGGTTCGCTTGGTTTCCCTTTAGAAGGTTATGGTTTTAACTCATATTCTACCGTATTAACTAACAAAGTTAATCAAATTATAAACAAATAGTTCACTACTCTATCCTACCAACTTATTCTCTATTCGTGCCAAAGAGATGAGGAATACCAACTAAAAAAACTAGCCATAATATCCTCTATTGTTGTGATCATACTCCATCCATCCTTAGAGGGTTATGGTTTTAGTTAATTCAATAATTAATTGATTAATTTATTAATTTAGCAAATATGTATATAAAAAATAATAGTTTAATCAAGCATTATATTATTAGAATCATAAAATATTTGTTGATATGCCATCTGATCAAGTTGAAACTGTATTAATACTTCAAGGAGGAGGGTCTTTAGGCGCATTCGCTTGTGGTGTTTTTAAAGCATTTGTAAAAAATAATATAAAAATAGATATTGTTGCAGGTACGTCAATCGGAGGAGTAAATGCATCAATAATAGCTGGAAGTAAGGAAAATAATCCTGAAAATTCTCTCGAACAATTTTGGTTAGAACTAGCAGAGGGTAACATCAACAGTGATTTCTATCCTAATTTCATGGATTGGTTTTCTAGTGAATTGACATATCCATTAACTGCTGAGTCAAATCATTCTAAAAATATTATCAAATCACAGGTTAAGTCTTTGTCGTCATTCTACAAATCAGCATTTTTTGGAAATAATAAAGTCTTTATTCCTCGTTGGAACCCTGTATTTGCTTTAAAAGATCCAGAGTATTTTACACCTGAAAAATGGACGTATTTATACGACCATTCCCCGTTAATTAAAACACTCGAAAAATATGTAGATTTTAACAAATTAAAACCTAATACTAATTCCAATAGCCGTCTGATAATAACTGCAGTTAATGTATTGACTGCAGAACCGCTAGCATTTGATAGCTTCAAACAACAAATTACAGCGAAACATGTACTCGCTACAACTGCTTATCCTAAATATTATTTCCAATGGGTAGAAGTAAAAAAAGGAGTATATGCGTGGGATGGCAGTTTGCTAAGCAATACCCCGTTAAGAGAAGTAATCGATGCCTCTCCAACTAATAATAAACGGATCTTTTTGGTTGAAAATTATCCAAAAAATATTGATAATCTACCTGCAAATTTATTCGAAGTAGAACACAGAACACGTGATATTTTATTTAGCGACAAGACTATGCATAATATCAAAATGTCAAAAGCTTTTACTGTTTATTTGAAGTTAATTGATGATCTCTATATTATGCTTGAAAAAACTTTTAAATCCAAAAACCAAGAAGACATAAAACAATTTGAAAAGATTTGTAAAAGATATAAAAGAATATGTGAAAATTATAGTGCTGAAATCAAAGAAACGTATTATATAACTAGAGAAGAAAAGGATCCTCAACTTTATGAAAATACAGATTTTTCTGTTGATGTAATAAAAAATTCAATAAATGATGGAGAATTACAAGCAAATAAAGTGATCCAAAATATGACTAAAGATCAATAATAAACACACAAACACTAAATCATTCGTATTCAGTTACGTGGTTAGCAATAGCAGATGATAATTATAAAACCTCCTCAACAAGATACTATATATTTAAATGATAGTCAGATGTCCTTCTTTGCTAAAATTTTAGTAAATCCAATAGATAATGTTTACATCCTGTAATAATTTTTATATTCTATAAAATTTAATAAGAATTTTATTAATAGGTATAATTAGATATGAGATCAGCAAGAATTATTGAAATAGATCAACCTCTTCAAATACAAGAAAATAAAACTCCAAAACCTAAAGGCCAACAAGTATTAGTAAAAGTCCAGTCATCAGGAGTATGTCATAGTGATATTCATTTATGGGAGGGAGGATATCAAGGCCCTCAAGGACAATTTCTGAAAACAACCGATAGAGGTGTAAAATATCCTTTAACACCTGGACATGAGATTGCAGGGGTAATAGATAGTTTAGGTGAACAGACAGAAGGTTTTAAAAAGGATGAAAAAGTTCTTGTGTTTCCCTGGATAGGAGATGGATTTTGTCCCGCCTGCAGAATAGGCGAAGAAAATCTTTGCGATAAACCAAGGTCCATAGGAATTTATAGAGATGGAGGATATGCTGATTATGTCCTAGTACCGAGTTACAAATACTTGATTAAACTAGGAGATGAGATTGATACTGATGCAAGCGCTCCTTTATCATGTTCAGCACTTACCGCTTATGGTGCTGTCAAGAACGCTAATTTAACACCAAATGATAATGTAGTGATTGTTGGAACAGGAGGATTAGGATTGATGGCTATTCAATTAGCGAAAGCTATAACAGGATCAAGAATAATTGCATTGGACAGAGACGATACTAAGCTGAAAACGGCCAAAAAAAATGGAGCTGATGAGATAATAAATTCAAAAAATGTAGATACAGTGAAAACAGTTATGGAGTTGACAGATAGAATGGGGGCTGATGCTGTAATTGATTTTGTTAACGCTTCCTCTACAGTAGAAGTTGACATGAATCTACTTAGACGAAGAGCAAAAGTGGTACTAGTTGGGCTTTTCGGAGGAGAATTAAAACTGAATTTGGTTTCTATGCCTACTAGATCCTACAAATTGATTGGCTCTTATACTGGAAGTATGAACGATTTGATAGAACTTGTTTCTTTAGCAAAGAGAAATATAATAAAACCAGTTATTTCAAATAGATTCAAACTCGATGAAGCTACTAAAGCATTGAATATGTTAAAGGAAGGCAAAATTCTTGGCAGGGGCGTTATAAATCCTTGAAAAATGTCTCCGAATTAACAACAATAAATCCTGCAACAGAAGAGACTCTCAATACATATCCAGTAATGACAAAAGAAGAAGTAATCGCTATTGTAAAGCAAGCTAGAAGATCATATGAAGAGTGGGAAAAAGATTTGGACAAACGAATTGATTCGTTATATGATTTTGCTAAGGAATTTAGAAAGAACAAAGAAGAACTTGCTAGAATAGCTTCAAATGAAATGGGCAAGGCAATAAAAGAGGCAAAAGCAGAGATCGATAAATGTGTCTGGGCAGTAGAATATTTTGCAGACAACGGAAAGATCTTTATTCACGACGAGGCTTTTAATACGGATGCAAGAAAAAGTATCATAAAATTCGAAGCGTTAGGAGTTATAGGAAGTATAATGCCTTGGAATTTCCCATATTGGCAGGCATTAAGATTTGCTGCTCCTTCATTAATAGTCGGGAATACTATTGTATTAAAACCAGCTAGTGCTACAATGCAATGTGGAATAGAAATTGAAAATATCTTTAAGAAAGCTGGTGTACCTGATGGGATATTCAAAACAATAACAGGAGATTCTAGTGTTGCAGAAATGCTTATTGATACTCCTGATGTAAATGCCGTTACTTTTACAGGAAGTGTTTCTGTAGGTGCAAAAGTAGCACAAAGAGCAACGTCTCAACTTAAGAAAACAGTATTAGAATTAGGAGGTAGTGATCCTTTCATTGTATGTGCAGATGCTGATATAGAAAAAGCGTCAACAGGAGCAGTAAAAGGACGATTTATTAATTGTGGCCAAAGTTGTATAGCATCAAAAAGATTTATCATAATAAAAGATATCGCAAATGAGTTTATCGAAAAGTTTATTCAAAAAACAGAGAAACTAAATGTTGGAGACCCTCTATCTGATGATACTGATATTGGGCCGCTTGTGAACTCGAAGGCATTAGACAATATAGAATCACAAGTTAAAGATGCTGTTAGTGAAGGAGCCGAAATACTTACAGGTGGAGAAAGAGTAACAATAAGAAATAAAGGTTATTTCTACAAACCTACTATTATGGATAATATTACTCTGAATATGCGTATTGTAAATGAGGAAGTATTTGGTCCGATAGCTCCTATTGTTCTAGCTAACGATGAAAAAGAAGCTTTACAAATTGCAAATGATTCTCAATTTGGTCTTGGTGCCAGTATTTGGACACAAGACCTCGAAAATGCAGAAAAATTATCTGGAAGTATAAAATCTGGCATAGTATCGATCAATAATGTAGTAGTTTCAGACCCAAGAGTTCCATTTGGCGGGATTAAAAAAAGCGGATTCGGAAGGGAGCT
>JALDXL010000174.1:0-5111 GCA_032155045.1 Nitrososphaerales archaeon | reverse complement strand
CCGGGTTACCAGATTGGCAATCTGATGTCCTAGACCAAACTGGACGATCGTCGCTAGTTACGATTTCAAATAAGTATTGGTTATTTAGGCTTTTTTATTTAAAGCATTTCAAATACAGATTTCTGCTAAAAATTTTATTACAAACGGATCATTATAATAAATTAATTGTGAAGATAATTATTTAAATAGTTATAAAGTTTTGGTGTTTGATAGTCTGCTTTATATTTCCATAAATTTATGTTTTTAAAAGGACTTTAAAATAATGAATATAAAGCTGTTACATTTTCATATATTGCCAATATAATAATAGAATATTCAACATTTAAAATTGGCTAAACTATTATCTTTGTTTAATAATGTGAAACCAATTTTCAAATAATTTCCTAAATTATTACTAAAATCAAATTTAAGAGTTATTGAAAAGATGATCTGATATATTGTTGTAAATTTAAGATTAAGAAATTTTTTTTACTAAGATGTGGTTTCTAGTATGGTAATGAAGCGTAGAATAAACTGAAGGAAATACCATATTCATATTCACAAATAAAGTAAATTTAAAAATTGAATACTAATCGAGGTATTTTAAAGATATTTTAAATATTTTACCCATTTTACAATTCAAAAAGATGAAATTATTTATTTCACAAATCACTTAGACACAATTTTTTCTATTTGTCTTAAATAGTACAATAAAGAATAATAATAGTTTGATGTTCAAAGCCAAGAGAATTGGTAGAAAATTTCGATTACAATAACCATTTTTATCTTTATAATATTTTATATACCTCACTATAACATGATTTACTTTAATATAATAGTAATTTTGTAAATACAAAGATAAATTCGAATTATTTTATATTGTTAAAACCAATGTTGACAACCCTCTTTTTTCGGAAACAAATCCATTTTTTATCTCTTCGACAATGATAGTAGTAGAAATAATATCATTCTTTTGGCAATTTTTGGCATCTATTATTATGTAGTCATCTAATATATCGGCTGATTCCAAACTTGATTTGTTAACCGAATAAGTTACATTTGAAGATGCATTAATTAAGATAAAATTATCCTTATCATAATTTGCAATTCTTATTTGATTTCCATTATTTGGAAAACACTTTATGTTAAATTTTATTTCTCCTGTTGGATGATACGTATACCTCTCAAGATTATTAACAATAATTGAAAAAAAGAACGGGTAACCTGCAGTATATTCTGCCATCTTATTTATTCCATCATTCATAATGATATCTATTTTTTTTATGGTATCTCCAAATCTGAAAATAATATCACTAGATTTTATGATTGTTTCATTAATTTTTCGCTTTCTCATTTTTGCTTCTTCTTCGTTAAGATTATATCTATCAACCCAGGCAATATAATCTACCGAAAGATCCTTCATAAACTCTGAACAAGTATTCTGATAATTTTTTACATCCTCTTTTTCGGACTTTATATTTTTGATAGACATTATTTAGTAATATATTTAAAAGATATCTGGAATATAAAAATATAGAGAGACTTTTTTTGGTAGATATGATGTTTACTAAAATTTTGGAGGATTTAAAATATAACCTTGATACAAATAAATTTTTCTTAGAAAAATTTCAAAAAAAAAATCCTAATATGGTATATTCAAAATTAAATGAAATAGCACAATTCGTAGGATCAAGATATGGAGTTGAATTGAGATTGCATTTTCCCGACTCGGCCAAGATCCTTAAATTTGATTCTTATGGGAAGGAAAATATTGGAATTGTATTAGATAGATTTAAAAAAAATTTTTCATATCCTAGAGAACAGATAAAATTGAAAGCAATAGAAATGATACCCAATGCAACTGCGTCCGATGCCTATATGTACGAAGGTAAGGAAGGAGTTCGTATATCTTTTAAAACCGGAAGAATTGAATTATTGCCTGGTTCGATTCATATCTGGTGTACTATAGATAAAGACATTGAAAAGTTTGTTAATTGGATATTCAAAAATGTATTGGTTAGTTCTTAATATTTCAATTTTAGATTTAATTGACTTTAATGTTGGTATTTATTAATTTGTATTTATATTGTAACATTCCATCTACGTTATAAATTTCAGCTTGAACTGGTAATGGGAGCGATTTAGTAACCCATGTGTTGCTTTTTTTATTATTTATATTATAATTTAAAACAAATGTTTCCAAATTACCGACATTTGTTTTCAAATTTTCTAAAGAAACAATTTTAACAGGAATTTCTGTTATCCCTGTGTTTATTGAATCCCATTTCGCCCCTATGACTAAATATTTGGGCTGCCTCGTTATATCTTTTATTTGTAATAATGATGATTCTATAATATTTAAGTATCTTTCATTTTGTGATGGTTTTTCCTTTAATATTAGATTTGATTTTGACAAATTAGTATAAATTATTCTGGATCCATTTTCGTTAGATAAAGTAAATTTAGTATCCCAATAATTTTGATTATTTTTGAAGTCTATTTGTATTGAATAATTATCAAAACTGTTGTAGCTATCATTTCTTAAAGTTAGATCATACGACAGTTTATCTCCATCTTTAATATTCTTTCCAGCGAACCACAAATCTTGGTTGCTTGGGATATCGATACCTTTTGTTGGGTTTTCAAAACCACCATTTGAAGCTATTATAGCAATATTTACAATAATGGAAACAACAAATAACGATCCGAAAACTAAGATTATTCTTTTTAAATTAGGAACCAATTTTTATTATAACTGTTTTAAGAACATAAAAAAAGAGAAGAGTTATTCTATTATTTTACTGGAATCTGAAATTCTACTTCCTCTACAAATAATCCTGTATCTATACCCTTTACACTATTAATCTTGATTTTAACATCTACTATTCCAGGTTTGTCAAATGTCACAGTATGAGAATTAGTTCCCTCTCTTGCTAATTGATTTTTCAAATCTAATAAAGAGGTGCCGTTCGAATCTACTATCATTATATTATAACTTGCTTGAGTTGTCGGAAATTGATCTTTATCCAATATATCTACGGTCAAAGTAGTATTCTTACCAGCTGTAATCGTGGTCGGATTCCAGTCTAACTGAACAAAGTAGTCGCCTCGTGCAGTTCTTTGTGTCTGAGGAGGCTCTATATCTAAAGCTGCAGGTTTGGGTATAGGTGGTTCACCAGTTCCAGTTTGAGTTAGAATATATTGAAACTGAATCGGTGGTGTTCCGGTTGTAACATCAACATAGGTCTTTGCCATAACAGGATATGGGAATTCGTTCATAATAAACAGACTACTAGTTCGTGATTTATGATATGAGATAACTGTTGTATCAACTGGTTCTGGGAAAGCTGGAATATTTAATTGTTGAGTACCAGAAGGGATTATTTCAGATCCTCCGATGGATCCTATCTTTCCCCAAGATCCAGCATTTAAGGCTTGCCCGGGTTTAGGAACAAAAGCGGCTAACCATTGCAAAGAGTTAGCGTAAGCACTTCTATATTTCTTCATTTCGTCCGGTATTTGAGAAGTACCTAATGCTGTCAAATCCAAAGCACTTAGTAGAAAAGTTCCGTTATACACTTTGCCTTGGTCTTCTACCCAAACAGGTGCTATCCAGTTACCTTTATCGTCTTGATCTTTGAAATATATCAACATATCAAATTCTCTGCCGTTATTTGTATCAAAATGGCTAATTGTATATTTAACATACATATCTTTCTTGACACCTTCGCCTACATACCAGTTATTATCCTCTGCAAATGCTTTAGATGAAAATTGGGTATGCAGTGCGAGAATTGCGGTTGGAATTAAGACAGAAATAATCAAAATTTTAAATTTTGTTTGTCTATCTTTTATCATTAATTATATTATTTAAAATAGGATTGATAAATGTTTATTATATAATTTTCCCAATAAATGATCTTTAGTAATATTTCAAGTATTCCCAACACGTATTCGATAAATCTGGAAAAATAGTCGTTTTAAATAATTAATGTTATAAAAATTATCAAGTTTATGAGTAACTAAGTTTTCTTCATGTAAAATATAATAGATATAGTAATATAGATATTATTTTAAATTATATATTGTAATGTGTGATTGTCCATCTGTGCATTTTTATGAAGTTGATTTTAAACTTGCAGGAATGACTGTTGTTCCCACTCATAAAAATTGCGGGGATTCATTAAACCAAGATCAATTTTCTAAATTTGAAAAAGAGTTAATAAAACATTGGAAGTTCGATGAACCAGAATAAACATAGCTTCTGAAATTAATATTTTATTTAGGCAAATTTATTAATGCCCTTTTCTTAAGAAGGTTAGGTGTCTTTGAATGACAAAAATGCTAAATGTAAATATTGATACAGATGGAATAGATCAACAAGAAGCAAGAAATTGGACTGAAGAATTAGCAAATGTTTATGCAGATATGCAAATAGAGGATGTAAATATTTCTGGAAACAAGATCTCTTTTAAAGCTGGATTTTCTGGTATGGATGATACCGCGCCTGAAGATGTCGAAATGAAAATAAATGAATATATTACAATGAATGAAGCTTTTCAAGTAAAAAATATATCAATTAAATAATTTTTTTTACTATATTTATTTTTTTAAAAATTTTAATATTGGAATTTTGCTTTAAAAATACCAATTGAATCTTACTCATCTTTAAATAGTAGTTTTGGCAAATAACAATACTATGACTTGTAAAGGTATTTGCGTAAGACATAAAGCACAAAAACCTGTTGGATCTGGGAGATATGCTAGTGGACAAAAGCGTTGTCAAATATGTGAAATATTTATCAAATGGGACGGATTATGGTGTCCCTGTTGTGGATATCGATTAAGAACAAAACCACGTAATTTAAAATATAAAGCTAAATTACGTGCAAGAACTAAAAAGTTAATAGAACCATTAACTGCTCCGGTTATTACAGCTTGACTGTGCGTTACAAAACTATCCAGTCTAAGGGATTGGAATTAAAATATATTCTATAGATTTGTAGTTTATTATTTTTTTTACATAACTATATCTAATTAATACAATTTTTATAGCGTTAGTTTTTTAAATTCTATGAGCTCCGATGGTGTAGTCCGGTTAAGCATTTCGCCCTCTCAAGGCGACGATCCCG
>JALDXL010000173.1:0-5113 GCA_032155045.1 Nitrososphaerales archaeon | reverse complement strand
TAGGAAAAAAATCAATATATTCTGATGTTCATTTCTTAGTATCTTTAATTGATGAATATATATCAATTTTTTATTTCAACATGATTATAGTCTAAACTTGAATTTATAGCTGAATATCCTATTAGAAACAAAATAACAGACAAAAAATTGTAATTGATAATAGATGAAGAAGGTCGGTTCCTTCTTTGAAACCAGCAAATTCGGTGATAATGGCTGACAGGTAGAATATAAATAATATTACACGTTGAAATATTTAGAATTTTAATAATTCATAGCCCTCTGTTATGGAAACGAATCAAACCAGCAGTAGTAGAACAGAAGGCTGAGTGCATTAGATTTTATTAACAATATATACAATATCAAATATAAAAAATTTTTTGTTAATTCTTATTGCTATATTTGTAATCCTTAATCACCTAATGCAACTCTTTTATCATTTTTTCTATAAAAAAACATTAACAATTAGAATCAAGGGTTCAATTAACCAACTCAAGTATTTTTTATTCAAACATCGAGTAAATGGATAAAATATACCATTTAATACAATAAAAAAGTTCCCGATTGGAACTAGCTTACAAATTCAAATCATTACGTAAACTACCGATTTTTTCTGAGATTATGATTGTGATTCTTATCTATCGGGATACTTCAAGTTCTTATATGAAAATATTTATAAAATAAAAACATATCTGTAAAAACAGATCTTCAAATCAGAAATCTACTATTTACACCTCAGTTGTAAATAACAAGCCAAATTACTTTAACAAATTTTCAAAACAATCCAAACCAAAAATGTCCAATTCATCAGAGATCTTATCGTTCTATTGATTCAGTCCAAAGCAATATGAAATATTATAAGATATTGTAACTGAATGTAACGAAAAGGTTCATGTTTCACAATATCATATTGTATATGCAAATGTAATATCGTTAATTGTATACTTTTAGGTTTCTGAGGGAAAGAGGTAGAGGAAAGAGAAAGTTTGAATAGATTGCAAGAAGCCGCCATTTTAAAACAGTAAAATTAAGATTATTCATATACAGGCGAATGATCTTGTAAACTTTTACCTAAAATCTTTCTTCCTTTATTGTCTACTTTCTTTGAATGAATCTTCTTTTTCTCAATTCCTTCATCAACTGCAACAGTTTTTTTATTCTCAGAATAGTTGTTTTCGTTATTGTTTAAATTTATAACATTGTCAATAACAAATGTATAATTTTCATTATTCAAATTCTTTTTAATTATTTTAACCTTTTTTTCTTATCCATTTTTACTATTTACCACCTACTATATTTGCAATTTTTTTATTCGATCTAAAATCATTCAACAGATTTCAGGTTCTTCTTGGTCTTCCTGCTTTTTTTAATGTTCTTTCTCCAACACCTACCAATTTTGCAACCATATGTCTAGTTTCTATAGCCGATCCCGCCAATTTAGAGGAAACGGTCTTGATTGTTATGGTAGATAATGAGAACTCGGATAAAATTCATAAATCTATGATGTTAAAATAAAGTTACTAAATCTCCTTAAATGGAAAATTTGTTATGGCGAATTAGAAGATCTATCAGCAAACCTACGAGTTAGTCATAGTCTGGATCTAAAATTCAAAGACACCTCCATTGATTTAAGTTCAGGCTATGACATTTTTAGATATTATATAATGACATATTCCAAGTATGAAATGAGAATTATAAAAAATGAGAAATATATTGAGTGATTAAGATTATTTGGACCATTAGGTGAGAGACATCTCATAATTAGTCTCATAAAGAGTTGTTAACGATACCTCTTCTAACTATCAGACTTTGACAACTAATTTATCTCAGACTTTTATAACTAATATAGAATTGAATTTATATATTTTTAGTCAAAACAACAATTTGACAAACATCTCCGAAGAATTCGAAGCAGTTCAATTTTTCCGGGGATTGAGTTTCTATCTATCGTCAGAACCAATTAATTCATTCTTCTGAGATTTATTTTCTCTTTTGATAATAACTAATTCCCAAAATAATTTCTCTATTACAAACTTACTATAATAAATTAATTTGAAACCTGTTTATATTAACAAAAATATTCATACAACAAGCCTATGTCTATCCATCATATAAGAGTAGGATGAACGCTATTTCTTGTCATTCATTTTCGAGATTGTACGATCTAGTCAAATTATAAACAATTACTAATAAAAATATAGCAAACAGTAAAATAATTTTATTATTAGTGATTTAAACAGAAATTTACCACATATATGACAAAGATAACAAAATACTAAATATATTAATAATGGATACATATGGATACATAATTTATTAATTTTCTGAAAAAGAAATCATGGAATTTATTAATATTAGATCTGGTAAACAAACATCAGTTTATATTATTCTATGAATGGAATATTAAAACAGGTAAACAAACAGATCAGTGGTTAATATACTTCGCAAAAACTGGATCTTTGATTCGTCATAGACCATTATTAGCTTCAATAAATAGGATTCAGCAGGATAGCGCCAAAAGATTAGTAAATAACAATAACAAAATGATTTAAGATTTTAGCAATAAAAAGATACATTAGAGAGAAAGAAAAAACTAGCAGAATTAGAAACTTGACCCTCAAATATTATCACAAGTAAAGAAAAAAATGAATTGATAATAAAGGGTTACTCAGAATTGTATTAAAAAAGTCATGAAAGATTACAAATTAATATTTATTATCCAAACTTGGATCTAATATTCAAAGCTTCAAATGGTGGGCGAACCATAAATATTCATTAGCTGGTATAATAAACCAGCTATAGAAAATTCCTAGTTTGTCTTTATTAATCTAAAAGTTTAAAATAATGAAATAAGATATTATGTATATAGAACCTATAATTGAAATTCGAAAATTAAAGGAAATTAATATCGAAGGTGGTGTTGTGTTTGACGGTTTTCATAATATTGGTCTGGCTAGTACAATAGCTTGCGGATGTTTTATCAATTCTTTAAAGACTGAATTAGTAGGAATTATCGATTCACCTCTTTTTTTTCCCATGTCAGTAATTTATGATTCTAAACCAAATTTTCCATCTAGAATATATGCAAATGAAGAAAAAAAGTTAGCATTCTTTGTATCTGAACTAGTTTTAGATCCATCAGCATACAGACCAGTAGCTGACATTATTTTAAAATGGTCTATAGATAATAAATGCAAGACAATTATAAGTATTGCAGGTAGGGTAATAGAAAAAGAAGATAATAGAAATACAAAATATGAGCCTTCTCTGAATGTGATATCAAATTCCTCAATTATAATGAATAAACTAAATGATATAGGAATTTTATCTCTAAAAAATGGAACGATTAATGGTATTTCTGGTATTCTTTTAAATGAATCTATATGGAAGAAGATTGATGTAATTGTATTTGTTGTTGATGTCATATCTGGAATGCCTAATTTTAGAGCTGCTGCTAATGTTGCTCAGGCTGTAAGCAAAATTGTACCCGAAGCGTATTGTGAAATAGAACCATTGATTAAGGAAGCTGAGGTTATAGAAAACAACTTAAAAATGATAAAGAATCAAATATCAGATAAATTTGAAAAACAAATGTACAGATAGATAAATTTCGAAATTTATTTAGAATTTTTATAAAATAAATTATGAATATAAATTAATGAATGAAAGTTAAAGACTTAATTAATTAATAATATTGTTTATCAATTAGTCATTTAAACTATATACAACACAAGTTATACATACAAAGGTCGATTTATTATTTAACCTACCAAACGCAATGATGGTACTGAATTCAACTAATAAATTGTATAATGACAAAATAAATTAGAACTAAATTATACTTGTATTTAGAACATCATTATCCAATCAGTCAGTCAACCATGTAATACCTATTATACATCTATTAGAATAGTGATTTCAAGATCCTTCTAGTTCTAAACCTATGTCAATTTTGCAATAATTTATTAAATTTATTAAAATTCCTCTATTATTGATTTTAATACTAAAAATTTTACCGTAACTACTATTGAAAATGGGCGATAGGAGGATAAAATTTCTTATTCATATTCTTTTTATTATGATATCTAAATTGATTATGATAATTCTGATATTTTATTACGAAAATATTTCTAAAAATGTTAAAAACTTTTAGAGTTATATTTTATTTTTATCTGAATTATAGTTATTTAAAAAATTACAATAATGTTATTCTTAATTATCTATTCCTTTTTTTTACTCGTTTCTTTAAATATTATCTGTGCAACGTATTCGTCTATTCCTAATATTTTTGCTATTCCTGATGGCCCATATTCTAGTATCATCTCAATTGTAAATCCATTGGTCTGTAATAATTCAATTAAGCCTTTTGAAATTTCTAAATGTTCTAACCTTTCATCTTTCCATATTGCTATTTTTATCGATCGTGATTTTTGAGATGGTAAAGATAACTGAAAGTTTGAATCCTTTATTATCGTTATTGGATAATACTCATTACCATTATTACTATCCCTCTCCATTGCTGTAATTATAGATAGATTACATAGTTTATATTGAAGCGATCTATTTTTGACTTTTATTCCGTTTATTCAATTAGTGAAAAAAATATTCTGATAACTTAGAAATACGGTTACTTCATTTCATGTTATAATATCATTTCTTAATAAATGATAAAGAATTGATAAATTATTATAATATTGGAAAAATTCGAGACATATAAAGACAGATCTATATTTTGACAATGTAATCATCATTCAAGAGTTAATTAGAATATACTTGCCCTGATCTAAAACATATCTATATAAACCAAGATGAAAAGCAACTAATGTATTAAAGCAATATTATGCGATAACTAGGATAAAGATGAAATATTTTATGTAAGGTTCTTAGGCAATAATATGTTAATGGTTTATTATTGGCAATGTCATTATTGGTAATAGTGTTATATTAAATATATATATCAAATGATATAGAAACGAAATGATTAACAGGCTAAGAAGATCCTTTTGCAAGTTAATAGTTATTGATATTTTTGTAAAATACTGAGAAACAACATTAATAAACAATGTAAAAACGCAAATCTCACGAGCATTGATACCTATATTATTGAAATAATAAG
>JALDXL010000172.1:0-5134 GCA_032155045.1 Nitrososphaerales archaeon | reverse complement strand
TTCAGCCTGATCTATATTATTAATATTATTCTAAATCTCTAAATCTAGTTACTTTATTAAATAGAGAGTGACTAATTCAGATAACTTTATAATATCTTTAATTGTTACCAAATTTAATTCTTTATTAAAGATATTTTCATATTAATGACGAATATAAATTATAATCCTAAGAGTTAAATAATTTCAAATAAAAAATTGTATATGAAAATTTTTATCAATAAAAGATTCGATAACTAAAATCCGAGGCTCAGAGGTGGGAATTGTTTTTGACACAAATTTGTAGTTCAAAATAGAATTGTAACTATTTCATTTGTAGATAATGATGTAGATATCTCTTTTTCAATCTGTATTATTTCAGAATTTAGAAATTCTGTGTTTTTTATATGGTTTGCTAGTTGAATCTGATGATTGCCTTTCAGTTCTATACTCTTTAACCATTTGATACTATTTACACCTGATAGATGATAGTTTATTTTTCCAATCTTAAATCTATAATGACTTAAAAGTATAGTCGTGGCTAGCCACATAAAAGAAAATGATAATATAGAAGGTATATCATGAACAAAACCAATCTGTTGATGAAAAGAAGAACCACCAAAGTTTGTGACAAATGATATGATCTGATATGGTTGTATAATCTGCTTGACCGAATTAGAAAAATAAGAGTCAAGGTAAATGAGAGATATTACTAAGTTGATGATCAGAAGTGAATACGATATAGTAAATAACATGATTATGTAATTTCGTTTTGATTTGAACCATCCTATAAAAAGAAAAACTAGGAAAATTAAAAAATTTATTGTTGATGTATATACTTTATCCACAATTTCGTTTTTCCAAGTCACATAGAAAGAGAATATCTATAAAGATAAAGAAAATTTTTGAAAAAATAAAAATCGCTACGGTTTATAGTTTGGTAAATGTAATAAAAAATCGTCATTAGTATAGTCTGTCATAAATCTAAATATTTCGACATTCAGCTAACTTAACTCCTCCTCCTCCTATTTCTCCTATACTTGATTCCACAATTTCTTTAATACCATTTTGCATAAACTCTTTAGATTTTGCTGAAATCATCTTTCCTTCTTCACTGCTAATGTATTTATTTGGTCCTAAACCGACACTTCCTCTTACTGATAATGTTGGATAAAAGTCGCTTAGTGTTAGATCATTCGATATTTTTTGAAGTTCATTCTTTGATACTTTTGCTTTTATAATAAATTTATCAAATTTCGGATTATCCGAAACTTTTTGTTCTGATATAATATTCCCTATGTTATAATGTTTTATGAAATCATCTATACTTTCTTTAAATCCGCTAAAGACTATTGGTAAACTGAGATCAACATCTTCAATCATTTTTAATTGCATTTTTTTCACATTTATTTCATTTTCTGCTCTGAGGATTTTATGCTTCTCATTTGAAGCATCTAATAACTCATAACATGTTCCATCAATATCGACATTCACATGTTTTTCAGGATAATAAGTAAATGCAAGTAGAAAGCCTATTGTTCCAACAACTAATAATGCTAATATTCCCGGAAATGCAAGCTTGTCGAAACTTAAACTTTGAGTCATTTTTTATATTTCCAGACCTTACATGTTACTAGCTGTAATCGACATAGTATCTATACCTTCTTTCTACTTCTTTGTTATTTCCTGCATTAACTAAAGAAATTGCATTTCTTATATTTCTAGAAATATACTCTTTTAGATAGTCTGACTGTTCATCTTCTGAATAACAAGATTTTAGTAAATCTTCAAATTTCTTGATAAATTCAACAACCTTTTTATTGTATTCTTCTTTCGTAGGTTTACTATTATTAGTTACTTTAAACCATACGGTAGCTGCTGGTGCAGCATATGTTTTCCCAATGTCTTCTAATACTCTATCCAGTTCAAATAAATCTAAACTTTTTAATTGATTCATGCTATTTTATACGTCATTTGTGATAATATCTACTACGGAAATTTTTTTAGCGGTTATTTTCCGTTTCAGAAATTTATATATGAATAGTATTGAGTCAATATGTTGTTATTGAATAATAACCATTATTATTTTCCGAAGCGGAAATAAATAAATAATTATACAGATGATCTATAAAAGAAGATTGAAAAGACAGCCAAAATTTGAGCTTTTTATAACATACTAAATTTGTTGCTTTAGAAAAAAATTTAATATTTTTAGTAAATAAGAATCAGTTCAATATTATATTATTCAATTATCTTTTTTAGGATTGAATTTTGAAGCATTTCTATATTTAATTGTGGACTTTGCTGTACCTCTATTCTTACCTTCTTTTTACCATTTGTTAATTCTTTGCTGTAAATTCTTAGAGTTATTTTTTCTACTATATACGTTTTACAATGAAAAAATTATAATGATTGTAACAACAATACATATTTTAGTATGGAGACGAAAGATCGTCTCATGAATATAGGAAAGAAAGGTGATATTTTTGAAGACACTATAAATAGATTGCTGGATATTTATGATAGCAAAAAGGGAGATTATGAAAAAATGAAAAAAGGAGGATTGATTTAAACTGGCATATATTCCTGAGGATTTACATAAGGAATTAAGAATTATTATAACAGTAGAAGAAGCCCAATATTTAAGAGAATTATTACACAAAGTAGACAATAGAATTTTGAAGAGTCTGCACGACAAAGTTTCTAATGCATTATTTCAAATGGGGAAAGTATCAGATGAATCTTAAGTATTAATTTCGGTCTCTTTATGTACATCCATCTGGTGATTTAGTAAGACTTCTTCGACAGGATACAAACTATTTTAAATGTGAAACTCTCAAATCCGAATTAATCAAAAGAGACTAGTGTTACAACTTATGCTAGATCTCAAGAATCAACCGGTCATTATGACGCATTAATTAAAATAATCTTTTATTTATCCCTAAGTGTAATATTTGGTTTTGTTGTTATCTATCTTTCATATTGGGACAAATTAAAATTAAAAACACCAGATAATTGGAAAATTTTACATGAACGTGAAATTCACTCTCTGATCTATATAATGTTAATAATTATATCATATGTTTTTATTTTTTCTATCAGTTACCATATGTTAAATAATAATGATCATAATCTTAATATCACTGATACAAATTGGAAATTATATTATTATCCTGTAATATTGGTTACCTTCCTTTTTATCCTTGGCATTTCTATTTTACTCTTTATCAAGCAAGAAACTATATTCTTGAAAAAAATATAATTGATTAAAGACATAAGATAATAAAATATTAAATTTAATTTCATTATTGTTTTATAAATAAAAAATTAAGAATTAATAATAAGAGTTCAGAGGGCTTCGAGAATGATATGTAATTGGGATCTGTTTACAGAAATTTAAGTTTTGTATTTAATAAATGAATTTCTAAATCTATTTACGTTGACCTATAAACATAATATAAGAAGATAAAATTAAAAGTCTATCTTTTTATTAATGAGTTAAATCACTGCATATGTTTAGATTTCTGTCAGTATTTATTTAATTTAACGATAAAAGGAAGTGATTTTAAGCTATTCTGTAATCTCCAGGAGCAGAGTAGACAGAAGACGAGAAATCAGAAGCTGAAAACCGATCTTTATACTCCTGTAACTTAATTTCAAGCGAATGCCAGACATTGGATGGTCTTATCGCTTGAACATTACCAGAACAAAAATTGTGTAGGTTAAGATATCAAAATAACAAGCAAATATGCTTATCCAAGTTTATAGTTAAATAACCTTTTTAACAACAATTAGAAGGATAAATCATTGATTGGTCAAGATCAATTAGTAAACTTCACTGAAAATTTATTACTCTAATATGCCACGCAACAAAAAATATATTCTTAACTTATAGTCTACATTTTGATAGTATATCATGAGGACAAATATTGTTGATAATCTTTTAGTTAAACCTGACTCTAAATTAAGACTGAATAGATTTAGTACTACTCAAACAGGACGCATAGATAAAGAAGAATCAGAAAAGTTACTAAAGGAATATTTAATGAATCAGATGGAGACTCTCCAATACAAGCTTTTTGCAGATAAAAGTCAGTCATTGCTAATAATTTTACAAGGGATTTCTACAGCTGGAAAAGATGGTACCATCAGACATGTAATGAGTGCATTCAATCCGCAGAGTTGTAAAGCTATATCATTCACGGCTCCGAGTGAAGAAGAACTTTCGCATGACTACCTATGGCGTATACACAAATTGATGCCTGCAAAAGGTGAAATAACCCTTTTTAATCGTTCACATTATGAGGACGTTATAGAAGTAAGAGTACGTAACTTGATTCCAAAATCTGTTTGGTCTAAGAGATATAAACAAATTAATGAATTTGAACAGTATTTACATGAAAACGATACTAAAATTATAAAATTCCTATTACATATAAGCAAGTCTGAACAGAAGAACAGATTGGAAGAAAGGATAAGAGATCCATTGAAACAATGGAAAGTTTCAGAAAATGATTTAACTGAACAAGCTTATTATGAACAATATATTGAAGCATTTGAAGAAGCATTATCGAAGTGTAGTACTGAATGGGCTCCATGGTATATAATTCCGGCAGATGAAAAATGGTTTAGAAATTTTGCTGTAGCTCAAATAGTAGTAAATACTCTTAAAAGTATGAAATTGAAATTTCCAAAGCCAAAAATTGATCTCTCTAAATTTCTAACAAAACAATAATTAGTCGGTTACTTAATTTGATCGCTGTACTATAGACTAACCTATGATACTGTTTTAGGTTTATTGATTAATAGCTCAAATATTAAATTATTAAGTAAATATAGTTTTCTAAAGTTCGAATCGGCAAGATACATTATGTTTAGTTACCTAATAGGTTTTGATTACCTTAATGTGTCTAGATACTATCTTGAAATGAAATTGACCAAGAAGAGGAAATAGTAAATAAAGACAATTATTTTATTTTTGTAATTTGATTCCCCCACATGAGCCTTGTATGGCATTTATCTGAAGTATCTTCAGATTAAGATATTTGTAAAGAAAAAAGAATCATCATCTTCGCTTGACTTTTTAATGTCAGAAAAGTGGTTAATTATTGTTCATAATTATTATCAACTAAGTGTTAATTTTTTAATTTTTCCTCTT
>JALDXL010000171.1:0-5144 GCA_032155045.1 Nitrososphaerales archaeon | reverse complement strand
AAAAAGATGATTCTAAAGATTCCAAAGAATGGTTCTTATTTAGAAAAAAAGAAGATGATAGAGAAGAAAATAAGAATCATTAACATATAATAGCAATTTGTTAAAATCGTCTCAATAATAATCTCTTGTTACTTGTGAATCTCTTTTTTATTTGTAACCTACCTAGATCTACAAATAATAAGTATGAATTAGAATCTCCTAAATTTTCTATTTTTTGACACCTTTTCTTTTATTTTTCTAGTAAATCAAATTAGAGGACTATTATCACAAGGTGGCCAGTGGATGTGAACAAATTTGACTCATTTTTCCCCGCCATAAATTTATGTTGGATATTCTATGTTTGTCTAAACTAGACTATGATATCGCAGTATTGATGATTACAACTGTTAAAGGCATATATACCACTTTATTAATGAATGGTAATAATAATGATAACAGAAGTAAAAAATTCAATAACTTTTTAGTTAATCCCTTTGTTACAAGTATGGCCTCATGGTAACAATCTGCCACAATGTGGATGGAGATATACAAAGAATTTGCTGCACGTTCACAGAAAATATCCGAATCCTGGTCATATGTTCTTTGGAGGACATGGACACGCGGCGAAGAAAATCTTCAAAACAGAGAAAATGTATCATTACAACCCCATTATATAGAGTCACAATGATTTAAGAATTCATGCAATTTTGATTAGATATGTATAAAAATGATGAAACTAAACCCAAAACTCAAAGTTGTATTACTGATGTGTACTTATAATGAAATTCGATATGACAAACACAATTTCAATTCATTAGCAGGCTTATGCGTTTATCTATTTTGATTAATAATATACAAATTAAGTTTATTATAGAATTTTTAAATCTGAATTAAAAAATAAGAAAAATTTTATTATTTATTATATCTAAAGCTCTAATAATAATGTAGTTTATGTAACACTAAAGTAGACAATATTATATGTAAAATAAAAAAAAGCATTTAAGTTATGTTATTAATTATTTTAATCCTAAAGCATCTTTCAAATCTATTTCATGATCCTGCTCCTGTACAATAATTCCTCTTAGTGTTTCAGATAGAGCAAATTCACCAGCACGTTCAGCCTGACGAATTCTCTCTCTATAGTTCTTGATTGTTTCTTGTTCTGCTCGAAGGTCGATTTCAAGCATTGTTTTTGAATCTTGAGAATATTCAGTCTCTTTACTTTTTATTGTAGGGTCTCCTCCAAGATAGTCTATCTGTTTAGCCACCTCTAAGGCATGTTCTAGTTCCTGTGAAGCATGTTTTTTCAATTGTTGTGCAATATCACCATACTCAGCACCTTTCAATGTTGAACTGAATACTACATATTGAATAATTGCTTTATACTCTCTTGCCAAATCTTCATTTAATCCTTTAATTATTTCCTCCTTGCTCGAAGATGATGTTATTTCGGCATCTGCAGAACTAATATTGTTATTTGACATACAGTTAGTAATATCATATTCCTCTTAACCATTATAGGATGGATGACTTTCTAAACAAAGTTTGACTCTACTAATAATATAACTGCATTATTATTTGAAGAAAATTTAATTATATTGTCATATCTATTTGATCATAATTCCCAAAAATTACTTATACTATTACGTATAATAAGAATAATTAAAAAATTTTTTATTCTGTACGGCTCATGTTGACATATTGAAAATTTAGAATATTCTGAATTAGAATCTACAATATCAAGGTTCCTTAGAATAAAAGTAAAATCAATAGAAAAAATATGTTTCAAACAAGTGGCTTCAAGATATACAGAATCTATCAATGATAAACAGACACAAAATTATCTATTAGAAATGAGACATACATGTTATCTTCTATACGTTCCAATTGAGGAATAAGAAAAATATTTTTCTTCTATATTTTCAATCCTAAAATCGCTCGTATAACGAAAGTATATTTAATTATAACATATGTGAAAGAATTGTTGTCTGATTATCAACGATTTCAAATAATAAACAAAATCTCTAGAATTGTTATATATTTTAAAGTTAGAATCAATTCAAATGGAAGGAACATGTCAAGTTTGTGGTGCAAATAATGTAGAGTTGCAAGAGAAGCAAAATCAAGATGGTCAAACTCAAAAAGTTTGTAATGAATGTAAGTAAATAAACAAACAAATAGAAAAACAAACAAATAAATAAATAATTTTAATTTTTTATTTTTTTCTTTGTAGATATTTAATTTAGAAAATATTTTTTTATTTGCAGTAAGAAAATTATCAAGTTTTATAAACAATAGAGATCTCTTTTGGATACCTGAAATCAAATAGAACTATATCGCACAACTAACTAACTTCCGAAGAAAGTGTATAAGAAAAACCATATACAAACAATCATTCTCCGGAAGTTAATCGTAATAATGGGACAATTTTCCTTTAATATTCTACTATCTATATTTATCTTAATTTTTAAATAAAATATGCTAATTATTATGTTAATCAGATCAAATTTCTCACCTAACCCAGAGAATGTAATTTAAGTCCATGTTCTTGTCTATTCATTCTCTGGTTGTTTATATCTCATCAAATAGGTTTAATCTTTGATTAAACTCCCCATTAATGGTTGATAAGAAAGAAGTAAGAGACACTAACTTCCTTCTATTCTCCTGTATAAAAATCAATTTCATTTCTTTGGCTTTCGGTCAGATATCTTGTTACAAATGGGATTTCTTCTTTAGATAGAGAGGTTATAATATAGAATATTGAAATATAAAAGAGTTTAACTATTTTGTATATAATATAAATGGTACAAAATATATAAAGCACAAAATATTTAAATACATTACATTTAGGTAAGCCTAACCTGAAATAAAGCTAAGGTCAGTAAATCCCAGACTAGACTCACCTCTTTGTATTTCCCAAAGTGATCCTTTTTACAGGATCAGTAATACCTCTGGCGAATTTTATATAAATGTTATAGTAACTATGTTCAATTAGTACCAGATATATTCTTCTCCTTGATTATTAAATCTGGTAATCTATAATAATCTAGTGTTCCTTTTTTATTACTATTATTTATAGAACAAATTATAATTTGAAATAAATGTTATTTTTTTTATTTATTAGCTAATAGCAATTCATGATTTATCTTACTAATTGTCTTCTCCGCCTCTCTAAATATTATTTTTCCAATATAAGTATCAATTCCTAGTTTTTCGGCAATTTCTGAAGGTTCACTATCTAATATTTTTTCAACTGTAAATCCAGCATTTTGTAAAACTTCAATCAATCCTTTTGAAATATCTATAAGATCTAATCCATGATCTTTCAATTTCAATCCTGTTAAATTTTGTAGATAATGATGATAATTATAATAGTTATGAAGATCAAGATTATAATAAATTGGATCTGCATTTTTTGGAGGTATCACTATTGATTTACCCCTCCGATCACTCTTACTATATTCAATATTTATATCTAAACATATATGTATTTTAAAATTTATAACGATATATTATATCTATATACATTCTATTTTTTTACTATGATAATTTATAAAAAAACTAATTTTAAGTGAAAATCTGAAGATTGAAGATCTTTGAATTGACTAAATCTTTCAATACATAAGCTCATTATTATATATAATAATATGTATAATTTATCATAAAGTCATAGCCCAAATGACAGATAAGAATTAAATGGACTATGACTTATGCAAAATTGATTGGTGTACGATAAATTAGATAAAATATTATTTAATAATTTAATTCTTTTTTAAAACTCCAATACCATAATCCTTTGCAAAGGAGAAGGAAAGGTTGCAATGAATAAGCAAAGGACTATGGTATTTAATGATCATTTCGACTTGGTTGAGTGGGAAATATTTTGCATTATGTTATATAATAATTGGAGATAATTTATCAGTCATAGCCTACTTCTGAAATACAGTTAGAAGTGCAAACAGAGATAGTAATAGGCTATGATTGAATTTATGTTGACTTATCCTTGTTGTAATATTATACACTAGCAAATATTTATTATTTGATTAACTTTGTTAACTGGCTAAAATTCTGTTATTAAAAGCCATAGTCCTTTCAGCAATAGATCAGGAGAAAAGGAACGGACTATGGCTTGAATATAATTCTGTCTTCAGCAAAATTGAATGTGATATATATTATTTATCTATTTATGTTAAATTAATTATTCATTGCCCTCTATGGAAACATACCAACTCAGACGACGCAGTAGGTTTGAACAGAGGGCTAAGTGAGTGCATTCGATTTTGTTTATAATATATACAATATCAAGATATAAAAAATTATGTGTGAATTCTTATAATATCATTTTATTTGTAATTCATAGTCAAAGGCTATACTCAGCTTATATTTATATTTAAAATTCATTATTTCATATTCATTTCTCACATTCAAGTATTTAACAATGTCTTACTAATAATGAATCAATTTTATTTTTCAAATCTTTCAAAAGGACAGGTTTGTATAGAACAATTCTGTCAATATCTATTATACCTTTTTGCAAGCGTTGAAGGTAATCATGATCTGCTGTAGTTAGACAAATAATTACTTGTTCGTCTATTTCTTTTAGTTTTTTATATATTGTTATACCATCAGTATGTGGAATTCTCAAATCTAGTAAGATCAAATCGTATTTATATTTTCTAAATTCGATAAGAGCGTTAACAGGATCTGTATATGCTTCTACAATATATCCATTACATTCTAAAAATGTTTTAAATAAATTAGTAATATCTAAATCGTCATCTATTATCAGAATTCTTTTAGTATTATTATTATTACCATTCATTAATATTCACTAAATAATTCACAAAATTTTTTGGCAATATACTATATTAAGATTATAGAGAATTTTAATGATTCAAAATATGATTTGTTTCCTTATTTTAATAAAAAATAAATGATTTATTTT
The DNA here is from genome assembly GCA_032155045.1 of Nitrososphaerales archaeon. GTDB lineage: Archaea > Thermoproteota > Nitrososphaeria > Nitrososphaerales > Nitrososphaeraceae > TH1177. The sequence continues at coordinate 220 of JALDXL010000171.1, read as the reverse complement.
AATAGTTCAAATCTTTATTATTTTATTGTGACTTTTCTTTATTATATTCGTCCTCTAGACTAATATTAGGATTTATAACTTTTTCTCCAAGTGCCTTAGCACCTGCCTTAATTTTATCGAATGTACTTTCAACACTATCCTTTACTGTACTGGCTACTTCTGATGTTTTCTCTTCTATGTATCTTTCCTCTTGATATTGTCCTGGTTCTACTCCCCCTTG
>JALDXL010000170.1:0-5169 GCA_032155045.1 Nitrososphaerales archaeon | reverse complement strand
ACTATTAGTTCCATTTAATTTGTCTACTAAAGATGATGTTGATATGATTCTTAAAGAAATTCAAGAACTAAAGCGCCAAGTACGTGATTTAAAAAGTACTCTAGATATAATAACAAGTGAAGATAAAAGAATTGCTCAATAATATTAATACTAATCCTGGCGAACAGGTAAAATCCTCGAAATTATCAGGTTTGTCAGATAAATATAAAGAAGAGATGTCAGAAAAGATAAAAAAATTTACCAAGCTTTATCAAAATCCCAGAGAAATTGATGTAGGGAAAACAAGTCATGAAGTAGTGAAAGAAACTAATCTTTATCGCTTATTACATTATAAACCAATTTTTAAGAAACCTTTGAAAACGCCACTTTTAGTAGTATATGCTTTGATCAATAAATCATACATATTAGACCTGCAAGATGACAAAAGTTGGATTAAAAATCTAGTATATCAAGGATTTGATGTATATCTAATTGATTGGAAGCCTCCTACTTTAAATAACAAATATGTCAATTTTGATGACTATGTTAATGAATTCATAGATGACTGTGTTGATACTGTTAGGGACGAAAATTCTTCAGAAAAGTTAACGTTACATGGATATTGCATGGGTGCGACTATGTCTGTAATGTATACGACTTTCCATCAACATAAAATTAAAAACTTGGTAACATTAGCTCCTGTAATTGATACCAGTAAAGATACAACAGTGCTAGGAAATTTTGCCCGAAATATGGCAGCTGACAAAATTATGGATTCTTTAGGGAACATGCCGCCACAATTACTCAATACTTGTTTTTCAGCTCTTAAGCCCTTTAAACAAGGAATGAACAAATATTTCACTCTCTTAGAACACGTTGATGATACAAAGTTTGTGGAAAATTTTCTAAGGGTTGAAAAATGGTTATACGACATCCCCCCTATTACAGGTGAAGTATTTAAACAATGGATTAATGATGTCTATAAAGATAATCTTTTGATAAAAAATAGGTTAAAATTAGGAAACAAAAAGGTGGATTTATCAAAAATTCATGTTCCTCTATTAAATATAGTTGCTGAGGAAGATCATCTGGTATCACCACAAGGTAGTATTGCCTTAAATGCTCTTGTCTCTAGCAGTGACAATAGATTAATGAAGTTTCCAACCGGTCATGTCGGATTAATTGCTAGTAGTTATTCTCAATCCAATGTACTTCCAAGAATAGGTAAATGGTTATTCGCAAGATCTGAATAAAAATATATTCTGCCTAATGGTTTAATTATTAAAATCTACTACCATAAGAAATATAATATTATGTTGATTGGGTAATTATTATAATTACATTTAGTAAATTTTATTAACAAATATTTTATTCTATTGCTATACTAACAAATGATTCCTTACGAGTTTATTTATTCATTTACAACTACTGTATTAGACATTGATAAATCAATTAGATGGGTAGGTATAACTAATAAAGAAGGGTTAATTATTAACGAAAAATATCGTAAAGAATCAATACACCTTCTTACAGAAGAAGAAAATGAAGATTATGCTTCTAATGCAATTTCAAGGCAACGAACAAGAATACAATTTGAACAAAAAATTGGGAAATTAATATATGCTTTTGGAAAATATGAAAAGCTTAATAGAGCTACAATTCCTATAGATACTAATTACTTTCTCCTTTTAAGTATGGACACTCAAAGTATTAATTTTGACAAAATAATAATGAATAAAATAATTCCTCTAATTAATGAAAGCAAAAATAATTTTATCTCTATATAGTAAGTTAAATAAAATATAACACAATTACTTTTTAATATATTTAATTCCATTCAATTCTATGAACAAAGCTGTTAAATATTTTTTATAGTGATAAATTGGATATGGAACTTCCGAATTGATGAACAATAAATAATTATACTCCATATTTCAATAGCTCATAAGGATCTACAGTGTCACGAAAGAATATTATGATTATTGATGATGAAGTAGACATCACAAATTTATTCAAAAATACATTAATTAACTATGGCTATAAAGTTAAAGATTTTAATGACCCGCTGAAGGCATTAGATGAATGTAAAAGAAATCATGAACAATATGTTCTAATTATCTCAGATGTACGAATGCCACAAATGTCGGGCATAGAATTAGTAAAACAAATATCAGAAATAGATAATGAGATAAAAGTAATTCTAATGACCGCATTTGATGTCACTGGAGAAGAATTACAAGAAATAAAGATTCAAAAATTTTTGAATAAACCTATTTATCTAAAGAAACTAGTTGAGGTCGTTAAAATGTCCCTATCAGAATAGTATAATTATTTTTTTAATTTGTAAAGTTTAATTAAGACACTTTAAATTCTGATTCGATCATTTTATTCTTTAAATATGAATCAATATTCCTTATAACATTCGGATTTTGTTCAAGATAATCCTCCATTCTATTGTCACTATACTTTATATTCGAATAAGTAATTGTTAATTTTTTAGAATTATATATATATTCTATAGTTATGAACCCTGATAGGATTTTTCCTTCACTTGGAAATTTTATTGCAACTAAATCATAAAGTTTGATGGAATCAGAATTAACTGAAGAATTTTTGTTTTGATTATTTCGATGACTTCTTACATTGGATTCCATTTTAGTGTCAGTATCTTTAACTAGATTTAAATAATTATCATTCTGTTTAATGTAGGTAGTATCGATTAGCATAGACAATATTATATAGTGTCATAAACTATTTAATAAATAGACTAAATTCTTCTTATTACAACATTCACTCTTAATCTTTTGTCAGATACTTTCAGAGTAACTATATAATAACAATATAGATTAGATTGAATTGATAAAATCAGAGAAATGATATATTAACTATAAAGAAATCAAAATTGAACTTTATGAGGTTTATAAAATTTTAAAATTTAATATCTTCAATTAAAATTTAATTTAAATTTTTCTTAATAAGTTGCTGTAAAAATATTCCACATACAAAGAATACATTAATAGAAATAAGTTTAATAAAAATAGTTGCAATTAACTGAATCGTTTCCTATAGTTTTTAAGATGGTTTATGATGAATATTTCAATAATTCTATTATCTCTAAAATATCCAGACTATTTTAAACAATATTCAAGCTTTCTGTCATAATCTGATTTTCTTGCTATACTATCATTGATTTTTTGAATATTAAAATAGGCAAGGATTTATTATAGTTCAGAATTATACATCTAAGCATGATAGGAAAAATGAGAACAGTTAGCAGTTTACTTAAATATCGAAAAGTCCAGTACATCTCTCTAATATCATTACTTTCAATTTGTTTTCCATCCCCCTATGGTCTAGAGGCACAAGCACAACAACAATCAGCTTCAATGAATAATTCTGCGAATATAAAAAGTGACAGAGTGAATTTAACAATTGAGAATTTATCTGTAGAAAAAAGTGTAACTAATTTAGTTCAAATAAAAGGTGAGATCAAGAATAACAACACCAATGATCTACATGAAATAAAAGTATCTGCAGAATATTATGATAAAACTGGATCATTATTAGACTCGGTAGAACATTTCATTAGTTCTCCCTCGCAAATATTTAAGCCAGATGACAAATTATCTTTTAATATTTTAGAAATGATTGGTTTTAGTAAACTCGGTGATTATAAGATTGTAGCAAATGGAGAACCTATTAATTAAAAAACCATTTAATTTTTTTAATATACCGGAATAAAAACATAATAGGAGAAATTCAATTGTTCTAGTTCTGTACTTCGGTGTTTGTGAGTTTAACGTTGAAGATATAAAGCAGATATTAAACTAGTATTAGACCATCTATGCCATAATTCCAAGTCAGTATTTATCGGTTGAAAAATTATGATTTATCAAAAAGTTTACAACTAATTTGTGATTTTTTTGTTCTAAAATAAAAAGTTTTAGAATTGATAAATAGTTTGATTATCAAGTACATATTGCACCATAATTCAAAGTCATTGCCTAGACTAAAAGAAAAGTTCTTGTATCTACTCTATACTTCCATTTTAAGTTACCCAAGAAATTTGATTTAAAATTTTTATTTTTGCGAATACATATAATAATGTGGCGAAATTTAAACTCCATATTTTGAAATATATTTACTCTGTATTTGAGTTTCTTGTTTTTGCATCAGTTAATTCAATAAAAAATAGCATTCTGACATAGAATATAGAAACCTAATAACATATAATGTAATATATTTTGAATTGAAATATTTCCATCATAGCGAAAAGGGCAATATTCTAATACAGAAATAACTTAATTTGTTTTTTATTTTCATAAACTTACAAATGATAAAAAATGGTTTTATTTTAATTACAAGAAATCATATCTATTTTATATAACACATCTTAAATTTATTATTAATAATACTTAACATTTGTAATCATTATATATATAATATTTTTGGTTAATATGTTTCACACTCAAGTCAAAATAGTGTGTATACATACGATTATTCCCTATTGTGATAAACTAATAAATAATAATGGCTTTGCTAAATAATATCCCAATTATTAAATAATAATGTAAAATCAAAATACTAAAAATAAATATGAAATCCAACTTATAGCACATCTACGTGTGAACAACAGTTTGAGAGTGCAATAGCTTGTTTAATTGATTAAAATCATACACATTTTTTAAGAATATTAATATCTTTTAGTATTTAATACAAAATTATTAATAAAATCGAATATATCTACAATTCATAACCCTGTTTTTAGTCAATTAGTATCAGTCCTACAAAATATGCTACAACAACTCTTTTTTGAAATTATGATAAATCACCTAAAGGCTGTTTAGGATCTGTTAACTGTCTTTCTCTTGTTATTGTTTAAGTTCAATATCTTGTTTGCCTGTGATAAAAACCTAATATACTTTATTTACTAATTCAAATTATTGTTACAAAAAAAAATAATATTAAGTTACAAAACTTGAGTACAATCTCAATAATAGCAGTTGCAACAATTTTTATTTTATTTGTAAATATGGAATCAAATTTCATAAATACATACGCACAGGAAGAACAACAAAAACAACAAAATGAAGAAACATCAAACCCCTCTATTGAATTAACTGCAAAACTAGTAAATAATGAATATAGATGGGTTGGCTCAAACAATTCTACCAATCCTATTTTAAACAT
>JALDXL010000169.1:0-5170 GCA_032155045.1 Nitrososphaerales archaeon | reverse complement strand
AAACAAAAAATAATACATCTTAATATTTTCCATATAGTTATTAATTGCTTTAACTACCTTGTAAATTTAATACGAACTTCAATTTATTCAAGTTCTTGAAAAAAAATTTGATCGATTACATTAACAATGAAAATTGAAATCATTCTATTTTATACCATGTTTTATTTATCGTTTAAGCCAAAAGTTTTTTCAAGATCGGAAAATGTCATAAATAAAAAAAAGAAAAGTACATAAAAATAATAGAATTGATATAAGATTATCAAAATCTTTTATCTTTATATAACTACTAGAGTCGAGCGCCGGGAGCGGGACTCGAACCTCGAAGCAGTAGTTCGGGGTTTATCAACTTTGTTGTATTAAAGTTCCATTTATCCAATTTCATAAAAGAGACTCAAAATTTCGACACAATTATGGTTATTGTAAAGATGAATCGAAACTATGGATTGATAAGGGGAAAGAATTAACTAGTAAAACTAATACGTTAAGAATTTATTTTAATAACCATTATGGCGTTAAGGTGGTTTTCAATGCAAACAATAAATCCTATCTTAAGACGAAATAATAATGACCACTTGCAAGTAAAGATAGGAATAGCTGTTAGTGAACAATCAATATTCAATGGTAGGTGAAAAACCCTATATCGATATTTTAGGATACTGTATAAGTATGGCAACAAAAATGACTAAACTAGTGACTATTAACTCCATTACTATACCCTTAATGAATAGATAAAGATAGTAGTTTGTAGTATAGAAAGATAATGACTATCAAAGAAGTTGATGAAGTCTCTGTTACAATTCTCATGGATAACTCCACAGATCTATTGCTAACAAACTCAAATCATGCAAAAAGACCTCCGTTAATGAGGAATGAAAAATTCATACTTCCACTTCCAGTTGCAGAGCATGGATTCTCTGCCCTTGTCGATATTGTAATAGACAGCAAAAATGAAAATGAGGAAAATAGTATGAATAAAAATATCAAATACAAAAATAACAAAATATTCCTCTTTGATACTGGACCAAGTGAAAATGGTGTAATTCATAACGCAGACATATTTGGAATAGCTTTTGATCAGATTGACGGAATTATCCTAAGTCACGGTCATTTTGATCATTTTACAGGACTAGATAATATACTAAGAAGAATATTGTTATCAAAACAAGATAATACTACTAGAATTGATCTCTTTGTGCATCCTGATGCGTTTCTAAGACGATGGGAGATTTATCAAAATGGGGAAAGGACAAAAATGCCATTATTGGATGAAGATCATCTAAAAGAATTAGGAGTACTACTACACAAAAACGTAGGTGTTATGTTTCTTCCCTATGATAACTCTCCTTCACTTATGATTACAGGAGAGATACCAAGGAAAACAAGTTTTGAGAAAGGATTTCCATTTCAGTATGTAGAGAGTCAATCTGGTAACGAAATAAAGCTTGTTCCAGATCCATTGGTTAGAGACGATCAAGCAATCGTAGTAAATGTTAGAAATAAGGGATTAGTAATTTTAACAGGTTGTGGTCATGCAGGAATTATAAATACAATAGATTACGCAAAGAAAGTAACTGGAATAGATAAGGTTTATGCTGTTTTGGGAGGCTTTCATCTTCCAGCCGATGGAGGAATTTATGAAGAAGCAATAGAACCTACAGTGAAGGCACTGCTAAGAATAGACCCTGACTATATAGTACCTTGCCATTGTACCGGATGGAAAGCAACAAACAAAATTATTGAAACCATGCCTAAAAAGTTCTTACCAAGTAGCGTTGGCACAGTATTCTCATTCTAATGTTGTATTTTATTTGTCTACAGCAAATCCGCCGCGGGGAGGGACTCATGTAGATCTTTATATTCATATGTGGTAATATTTTGTATACAACTCTTTATTTATTAAATTTCAATATACATTATTTATTCCTCATAAAAAATAATTCTTCTTAAGAACATATAATAAAAATAATGAATTTATCTTGTTCTATTTTATTTTTGTTAATGGATCAATTTTTTATCTTTTTCATATTTGTTTATTTAATAACTAAATTAGTTCATGTATAAGTTTTCGTTGGATTATTTGATCTATAAAGTGATATATTTTTAGTTACTATAGAAAGAACTTTATTTTAACTGCCACATAGTAAAAGTTCCTTTTTCACCTAGTACAGCTTTATAAACTCCTACAACACTTTTAAGAAATTCCAGATTGTCTGTTGCATTTGCATCGAAGAGTGCCGCACCTATATGTCTTATTACATTATCTTCGGTATCTATTATTGCTTCAAAAGAATAACTTGCATTACCACCATTTTCAGAAGTAAAAAGTGCTCTGCCATCAGTAACTGCACTAGTACCATCTTCTCGTGGTATTATAAGACCATTTCCAGAAGAAGAGATTTCCATACCATTTAAAGTTCCATTACCTGAAAATGAATAAACAGAACTAGTTAACTTATCGTGAGATTTTGGAGCTGTAAATACTTCTGTATATATGGGTTTACCTAAATTTAAATTCATTTGTTCTTCCTGTTTTATATCAATAGTTTGATTTTTTTCTTTATGTTGTTGTGCATATGCTAAATCATCATATGTAGAAGAAAATAGCAATAAAGGTGCTATCATTGTCGTTGTTACCACTATTAAAATAGCATATAGATATTTCATTTAATATGCATCAATATAACAAAAGTTAATAAATATATTGAAAAATAGATATAAAAACTATTTGCTTGTATTCTATCAACAATTTTCAGATCATATAGAAACATTATCAAGGGTGGGACTTGAACCTCGGAGCGGTAGTTCGGGGTTTATACTATTTGATTTTAATTTAAGAAAATTAAATTTAAAACTCCCTTCTAAATGTGCCATGGGAAAAGACAAGGGAACAAACTTGCAAAGATAGGGAAATTACAATAATCATTTAGTCTTTATATGCATTGACAAATATGCATCAGTTTATTTTTCATACTAGCATTTAGTCTTCAGTAAAATAATACAACAATTTGAAAGATAACAATTTACATAGACTTGGTAAATTGTATGATCAAGTATTACTATATTTGGACTCAAGCATGTTTACATTCATTATTACAGAAGAAGATGGTAGAAAGAGTTATTCAGTATATCAAGATAGAACTGAGTTTTGATGATAACTATTATATAAGCAATAAAAAGATGAACCCAATCTATTTCAAGTATATAATCGGATACACTTCTTTGTTTCCTTGTATAATTATGCAACATTTGAGAATTATTTCATTAACGAATTGAATTACAGAGGTGAAGATATCCTAAGTTAACAGAGCCCTTAGATGTGTGTTACTTTCAATTCATTTTTATTTTTTTAAATGGTCAATAATATTAGGTAAATTTTTATGTTTAATATCTTATTATTTATGGAGTAGATTATTCTTTGCTTCTAGTCCATAGAACAATAAAGTTATATAATTCAGTTATTATTTTTGTTTTGATGATAAACAATAATATAGTTTTAATATGTTTCACATTAACGGTTATATCAATATTTATAATTCTACCTTTGAATTCATCTAATTCACAAGAACAATCCATTAAAGTTTCTACACGTAACCACTTTAATCCTGATACTGGAGAGTTAAAGCCTGAATATACAATGGATGAATATGATGCTATTAATGTTCCAGGATTGCAGGTAGGAAGTTGTCCCGATGAAGCTGTAATATATGTCCACGGGTTTTTACGTGATGAAGATCAAGCTCAAGAAGAATCTGATAGAATAAATCTAGTCCTAAGATCTGAGAATTATTTGATACCTGTTATTGGCTTCACATGGGATTCAAATCTAGCTCCTCCCTCATTTTTTGATTTTACTGGAGGATGGGAGGAAGGTAAGAAAATAGCTAATGCAAATGGCAAGAAACTTGCTCAATTTATTGTAGATTTCAAAGGAACATGTTCTGATACTGATTTAAGAATTATTGCTCATTCTCTTGGTTCACGAGTTACATTTTCAGCAATAAATAGTCTTTTTAATGAGCCTCTGTTGAATTTTAAAATTTCTTCAATTCATCTTTTAGGTGCTGCTATTGATAATGAGCAAGTATCACTTGACGCATCAGATTGCATATCTAATCAACCTCAATTATCATGTTCTGGTAAAGCTATCGAAAAAGTTGTAGAAAAATTCTATAATCTATATAATCCAGAAGACAATCTGTTACAACGATCATATCCTGAAGCAGAACCAGATTCAGCTTTGGGGTTAACAGGAAGTGAATCTGGTATACAAATCCCAACTGAAAATTATTTGGAGTATAACGTTAGATATGAAATACCTCCTTATTATTGGGATGCAGATGCAAATTATATTTGGGATTGTCTAGAATTCGATTTAAATCCAACATGGGGAGACAACCATTGTGGTTATATGGGTTATCGCGGTCTTCAATTCTCAAATCATGATACGATCATAAACGATGGAGCTATGGACTTGGTTGTAAAAGATTGGAAGAATAATTAAATAAGAATAATATCATAAAATAAAAACTTCTGAATATATTTTTATTTCTTAGACTTTTATTTCATTTTTTGTAGAATCAGCATAATAAAAAAATAACATTAGAATATGTACAGAACTTTTTTATTTTTAGGACTTGTGTAATTAATTGCCAATTTAGTATTATTTAGATACAGTATTTTGAGGTTTCTGTAAACGAATCGATTGATTGATGTCATTGCAAATTTCTATACATATTTCATTATTAATTCTAGTATACTAAAAGTAATATTTAATAAGGTCTTGAAATGAAAAACTCTATTTTTTTTTGTGATTACGACTATATATTAGTAATATGTATATGTAATATGGAAAATTAAAATATCAAACTAAAGCACAAGTATACTACTTGAGTTTTATATTTAGATAAATATATTTAAAGGATATGCTTAATTACACTTATGAAAAATTGGTCTGCTTACAAGGACTTATTAACCAGACGCCATTATCCACATTTTACATCTAATCTTCTAAATATATTGAAGAGACTTCCAATATTATCAACTCGTAATCACTTTAGCCTTGAGACAGGCCAACTGAATTCGTCCCATAATTCAAATGATTATTACTCTAATAACGTTCCTGGATTAAATGGAAATCCCATTTCGACTAATAATGAATTGTCAGTATATA
>JALDXL010000168.1:0-5171 GCA_032155045.1 Nitrososphaerales archaeon | reverse complement strand
ACTTATGATGGCAACGATCTTATGAATGAAGCTCGTGAAGAGTATTAGCTATGTGAACTGCTTCGACACCATAAAACTAGGTTTGAAAGCCAACCTTTTCTTTATAAAGAAGAAAGTAGTGAACATGCATGTATAGACATAATAATCAAGTAAGGTGTTTCATATCCAGACTTTATATTAACCAAATAATATCAAATAATATCTTCAAGAGAACTGTCATCCCGTTACCCGTCATACATGTCAATCATAATTTCAACAGCGTATGATGTTTGATGTTTGAAGAATCTTAATTTTAAAAGCAAAAGGACACATTCTACATTCTCAATAAGAACCAATCGCGCATCACTATCATGAGCGAAGTATCTGCTATATTATCTGTATTTTGGAAATAATAAATCACACTTAGGCATGATTTTCGTTTGGTATTCAAGACAATAGTTATACATTTCATTAAGATCAACAGAGGAAGAGCTATTATATACTGATGGAGAGCTATCAAATATAGATTGTTTCACACGCTTAGTTTGTTGATGAGACAGCGTGTCATAATCACCGCTATGATTTTCTGATTGCATATGAAGGATGTTATCTGTGGTCAGTGCTGGTCCGAGTTGAGAAAAAGTGATACCTGTCGTTAGTCCTAGTACTAGTAACATACAACCTATTCCTCCAATGCAAAAGGCTGAATATCCTAGTGCTTTATTCTTCGCAATTTCAGAAATACCTGCTAGACTTGCAGCAACGATTAAAAGTATAGTAATAAATTCATAATTTATTATAAGTTCCGAGTTTTCTGTAATATCATTTTCTAATGCGACATGTTCGGTATGATTGGCTTCTGCTTGAGCCATTAAATTATTAAGTGAATCTTCATTATGTTGATCATCATGTAAATCTTTATCAAGGAATAAGTATTTTGCAAAGATTTGCTGTTTATACATATCAGGATTTGGACTTTCCTGTAACGAAATATTTAGATTATCTATTTCCATATTGTAGATTTTTTCCCTTACTTTATGTGCTTGATAGTTATTCCACCAATCGACTGATTGAAGGAGATGTACTATGGAATTTTTTTGTAAATCATCTTTTTCCAAATTGTGATGTGCTATCATCATTGTAGAGCCAATAGCTAGAACTGACGTTCCAACACAGAAGCAAGAGACAAGAAGGTAAAATGTGGGTAGCTTGTGCCAAGCTGCTGAAGAAGTATTATTTCTAGGATTCTTACTTGTGCTTTTTCGGAATTGTTCCAAGCCAATACAGATATATTTTTTCAAAAAATAAGGGTTGTTCAACATCGAGTATAATTCATTAGAAGAAACTTTCAAAAAGTTATTCTAGTTATGATTTTTTATGACAAATACTGAGTTAACGGGATAGAGTCTTTAGAATACTACAACAAAATTACTTATCATAACGAATTAGTATCGATCTTCTATTAATATAAGGGACAATTTTATACATTTCTAATCGAAATAAATCGTATATGATCATATTTGGTACGCCTAATCATCAACAAAGTCGGATGATGCAAAACGTTTCATTTAAATTACATATTTGGTTTGGCTTACTGTATTTATTACGCTTGATATTCGTAAAAGGTGAAACTCATAAGAATACGGTACCAATTACAGTAAAGACCATTAGATGGTGATCTTATTATGATATACCTACCTTATTTTGATTTGTCAGAGCATGTTTAATTGTTTCTAGACAATAGCATTTGTCTATTTAGTTACTTATCTATACCTTTAATTCCATTATTTTGACTATATTTTATTGTTGTGTAAGTTTTTCGGAAAGAAGTCACAACAATGTTTTCTGCTAAATGGTTATTCTGCATCTTAAGTCCTTGTTGTATAATATTTTCAAAAAGAAAATAGATTTGATCGAAATTTCCTTTATCTCCTAATATTCCAAGGTTTTTAAATAAAGATATTTGTTTTTCCTTCGCATTCTTAAACTTTTTTAACTTTTGCCATGTATCGACCAAACCAGATATTGTTCTTACTCCTAATTTCTTGTCCAGTATGTCGAATAATGATTCATCAGTAACGGTAGATTTGTTACTTTCTTCACAGAAACTATTAATGTGTTTATCACCAGTCAAGATAATTAGAATCGCCTGATTCTTCCAATCCTTTATGATATCTGAAGAAAAGTTTGTCTTTGAAGCCAATTCATCATAATGACATAATGCCATCTGTTGTATGCAGTCAATGCCCTCTTCACTCAATCTTTCTGCAGTAACGGAATCTATTCCTTCCAATTGAGTTGTAGGCCTATTTCCAGCTGTTGCCTTACGCTTCCATCCTCCATGTAGCTTTGAAAGTTGTGTATCGGCGAAATGAATTAGAAATTGAACTGGTGCAACTCCTGCAAGAAAACATAGGAGTAAAATTTGTGGTGGTGGTTCGGTTGAGAGACTCCCTTCTATAACCAAATACAGGAAGTATATTGCAATAGCTACAACAGCAGATAATATCAATCTGAAGGATGCATTAAAGTAAACTCGTGGGACTAAATCATTTCTCAGAAACCTATTAAGTAAACTTATTGAAGTATATACCAAACCACCAAGAAATCCCCATTGGACTACGATTATAGGAATACTTGATTCATCTTCAAAGAGGGGGATATGGGTATTTATTGCGTGACCGGTGAATATCGATTCAATAAGTGGTAAGGTAATTAGAAACCCAGCAAAATACATGAACAAAAAGAATGATAGAGGAAGTAAATATGCTCTGAAATCAGTTCCATCCTCTTTTATCATCCTTCTAAGAATAAGACTCAATATCCCATTTAGTTCAAATCTAAGCAGACAATGTTTTAAATCATTCTCATCACTTACGCCTTTAATGTGTTGATGTTTTTTCTTGAAAAGCAAGTATATTTGATATGCCTGTTGATAAACCGAATAAAGTTCATTATCAAACATCAGGAAGAAAGATCTATCTTCGATCAGGCGTCGAAATTTCTTTTCGTCTTCAATATTTTCTTCTGCAGCATATATTCTATCTGGATACTTTCTGCTGTAAACTATGTACGCACTTCTAAATCTGTTCTGTATTTTAGAATGTCTTTCGTCCTTTACAGCTTCTGCATTTAATGATGCCTGTAGAAATAGTGAGAAAGGCAGTAATAAAATAAAGGTAGCTATACCAATCTTCCAAAAAAGTGGAACACTTCTGTCATCGAAATCAAAGACATTCTTTCCTATAACAAATCCTAATATAACAACAGCGCAGACAATTATACCCGTCAATAACTTCTCTGAATAATCTGATGGATTTAACTTTTTAACATTCGGAATTTTGTGCCCGATATCTTTTGGTAAGGTGTCAACTTTCTTATGATCTAGTGAAAGTCCCTTTTCTAACACAGATCTTTAGTTGCTAATGTACATGATTTACCTTGTTATAAAATGGAAGTGTTTGCTCAGCATTATTCCATACTAATAACAAATAAGATTGATAACTCAAAATGTCTTTTGATGCATAAAAGAACTATTTAATTCTTTTAAAGTCTCTATTATAGATTTATACTAAACTTGAGAAGGATTCAACTCCTTTATCTACATACATATATTATGACAATAAAGTTAGAGGAATTAGATCCACTTCAAGGAGAAACGTCAGTTAAAGCTGAAGAAGTCTTCTTTGAAATGGCCGACAAGCCCACTTCAAGAACTGGAGCAGGAATATCAGAAGGAATTCTTTTGTTGACTAATAGACGGCTCTTCTTCCTAAATATAAAAAAAGGAAAGTCTACAATTGGGAAAATGGGAATCAACTTTGTAACTGGAATGGCAGATGAATTTACATTCGGTCTCGCATCATTAGCAGAAAATGGTATAGAAAAAGGAATAGAACGCCTATACAAGAAAAATTATGAAGATTATAAGTCATATGCTCAAAAACAAGACAGTTTTGTAGTACCCATCGAAAGAATAGTAAATTGTGAAAAATATGGTGGAATGTTTACACTTAGTCCTAAAGGAAAATATATAAAAATTATCATCTGGCATGAATTCGAAAAAAGGAACAATAGTTATTGTATCTACTGTATTAACCCAAAAAATCAACAATCTACCATAAAATATGAAAAATGGTTCGATGAGATTAATAATGTTAGAAGAGTAATACTGCAGGAAAAGTCGTCTTATACACCTGTCGTTGGATAAAGATTATCCATTAATCCAACGGGACGATCATAATTAAAGAAGGACATGGACATATTTTGGTTAAATACAAATGATCCCGCGACTTGAGGACATTTTGTATTAGTAGTACAAGTGATACGCTATTCTATACTAAATCATATCTTATAATTCGATAATGGTTCTAGGTCATTCTGAGAGCCCAGACGTCCGAGAGCTTCATCTTGTTCGTAGAATGGATAAAAATTCGGTGACTGTAAAGCATTGTCTTGTGGATTAAATAAACTATAAAATTTGACTGCTTCTTTTTCTATTGCATTTCCATATGCCGATTTTATACCATAAGCATCGTACCATTCTTTAAAATTCACTAATTTGAACGGAATATCTATTACATATGATGGACTCTTTGCAACCTCCTCATTATCTACTGCTGCTCCCATTAAATGTACAGACTCCAGTTTGAAGTTTTTATTATTCCAATCTTGGTTCTTGTACAAACTCTCTAAAGCACTGAGAGCGACTCTTTCTAAAAAAAATTGAAGAGTAGATGGGCTAGTTTAACAACAAAAGAATCAATTAATTTTAATATAAACTTGATAAAAGCACCACAAGATGTGATCGACTACATTGTACTTCATGAGATATGTCATTTGAAAATCAAAGGACATTCACATCATTACTGGGATTTAGTTTATAGGTATATGCCCAACTATCAAGATAATATTGATTGGCTTAGTGTCAATGGAAAAATGTTAATTAATGATTAAATAATCGACACTTTAGCAGTGATTTATGATGGCAACGATCTTATGAATGAAGTTCGGGAAGAGTATGAGCTATGTGGACTGCTTCGACATCTTAAAACTCGGTTTGAAAGCTAATCTTTTCTTTATAAAGAAGAAAGTTGTGATTATACATGTATAGACGTAATAATCAAGTAAGGTGTTTCATATCCAGACTTTATATTAACCAAAGATGATATTAGAATACAAAAAACATGACA
>JALDXL010000167.1:0-5213 GCA_032155045.1 Nitrososphaerales archaeon | reverse complement strand
AATTTTCATATCATAAAGAAAACGTGCCTAGCTATAGCTTTTACTGCTTAACTTACCAGAGCCGAAAATTGTCTCATAGTATAACCCTTCCGGAGAACATTGAGATGGATTTGCTATTAGAATCATTCTCCGGAAGATATTTCCTATTTGTCCTTAGTATCAATATAGTATCTCTATACTTTATTAAGATTGGAGATAATTTTTGTCACTGCGAATAAAATCGCCTATTTCAGATATTATATCTTCAATAGTCATTTCGTCTAATCTGTACATTGCTATTTCGTCTCTTAGTTCAGATTTTGTAATATTGTTTCTAGCAATTTTCTTTTTTTCGTTTAATTCTTCTATAACCTCGTTTATTATTGCTAAATCTTGTTTATCATTTTGTTGTTCTTGTTGTTGAATAGATCTATATTTTTCCAAAATCCAATCAATCATTTCTATTCTTTTTTGATAAGTTTCTAGGAATGTAGGGTGTGCATGTGAATTCCTATCAATTGAATTTTGACATTGAGATCTATAAGATAAAAAATATTTTTCAAATGCATTATATTTTGGTTCTTCTTGTCCTGTAATTTGGTTATTGTTATTTTCACTTTGTTTATTTATCCAGGGATCAAGATTTGGCATATTTCAAATAGAATAACAGGATTTTATTAATAGTAGAGATCCTTTGATAGAGGGAGAGTATTTTGTTGATAGTACCAAATGTACCAAATGGTACTATTACTAGATTGGAGAAATGGTAGCAATAAAACGAGCTATTAAGCCTTATCAATGTCAAAAAATCACGAGACTGTTGGTGGTTTTTATGATTGTGCTTTATAGCCTACTTATTTTCTTTTAGTGGTCAAACACATTCTTTCGGATATACCACCAACTCAAAACCTTGACCTTATTTTAGCAGATTTTCAGGTTCTAAAGGCGTAGGCAAACACCTTTTCTGCCTTGAAGATCAGTCAAGAACACTTAGATATTATCTGAATTTTTCTTCTATTTAATTTAATGTGTCTTAATTTTCTTGTTCGCAGGTATAAAAGATTGGAGTATACTACCGATACAGAACAATCTTTTACCTATTATGTAAAACAATAATACTATTCTTGAATCTAGTTTTTACTTCTTCACGCTTACCTTCAGTTATTTCAAAATAAACTATCAAAGAAACAATATTACATTCTTTAATATACGAGAAAGTTTTGCTAATTTTTTGCCATAGTCTGAACAAAATGATGAGCTAATTGCAATATTCCAGGTCCAGACTATGACTTTATTATGCCAGATGCATTCGGGTTTCGAATTAGTTTGTAAACAGTCTTGATATATTTATCAATATTTGAAATTCTCATTCTATATATGTGGAACAAAATGTTATTTGAATTAGATAAAATTGTCATAGTCTGAGTTAACAACGACTATGGATGGAAATACCAATATCCAGACTATGACAACTGATTGCATTCGTTTGAGAGTAGATCTATCAGATAGCATATTTACAAATTTTCCATTTGGCTAGGAATCCTTGTAACTTTATTTTAACACTTTAGATTTATGAATTTTATTCAGGTTCTCATTGTCTACCATAATAATAACAAAGATAACCATAGTCCTAAAGATCGATATTATTGACTAAATCTCACAAATAATATATTAACATAGAAAGAAATCGAATTATAGAATTTAATGAGATTTGCGATTGTGTTTATCTATTTCTTTTATGGTATTAAATGCGGCTCCACACGGACAGTGATATAACTTGTTATTATTCTTTGACATGTTGATTCAACGATCAATGTTAAACAAATTATTTAAATGTAGTAGTACAACCTAATACCTGAATAAAGTATGAAAAGTTCTATCTATTATGTAAAACAATAATACTATTCTTAAACCTAGATTTTAACTCGTCCCTTTTACCTTCAGGTATTTCAAAATATACAACTAAAGAAACAATATTGTTAGTTGTTAGATAAACGAGATCTATCTAAGATCTTAATTTACTAATTTGTTCAGACCTTCTCTAGTTATTCTATATAATGTAAAACTTATACCGTCAGGTTTAGGAAAAACCTCTATTATCAAACGTTTTGAACGCAATTCATCGAGATATTTATTTACTTCAGTAGGTGAGAGATTAGCTCTTGAAATTATCGCATGATCAAATACATTTGTTTTAGTATCATATTCAGACAAATCAGCTATAGTATCAAGTATATTTCTTAATTCTTCTCTAAGTGGTTCTAAACTGCTCATATACAGACTAGCTAATAATTTAGATATATATTCTTAATTAAAGCTGAAAAATAAGTAATTTAAAAACAAAGATTTATGGATAATATTTTGACTCATATCTAATCTAGAATTTTAGAATAGATACTTCGTCTTCTTCGTCATAGTATTCCAATCCAACTCTGTAATTGTCACAAGCAAACCTACGAAAATCATTATTATAGAATAATGTGTTCTCAAATAAACTAAAATTATCTTTATCTAATTTTGTTGGTCTTTTAATTCCTTTATAATCAGGAGAATTAGTATATTCTGTAAATATGTATAGAAGAGCTTTCATTCTACCTTCTTCAGTTTCCCAAATATCTATATTGTTAAATTCCTTATCTGTTATTAATTTATTAGAAGAGCTCATTTTTGATTCGGGTTAGAATAGATCCATTCTTTTGTTTCTGTATATTTACAATCGTCACATGCAAGACGGAATAAACCCTTAGGTGCAGAATATTCTACAACGTTCCAGAGTCTTGAATTACATTTAGGACAATAATTAATTATCATTTTATATTATAATGCCAATTTCTAATCTTGTGATATAAAGTAGCTAGAACGATATAGCAAGGGAGAGTATGTCATGATAAGTTCTCTTTTCTTAATCTTGTAGCTCTTCAATATCAATAGTAAAGATAACTTGTTTATCGTCTAATTCTTTTACTTTATCTAATTCAGATTTAGGAATCCATATAGTACGACCGTCTTTAACTCGATTTAATTTTCCTGCAAACTTAATTCTTATTTTTTTACCCAAAACAGAAATTATTTTGTTCATTTCTAGTATATATTATGTATTTATATGTTATTTAAGGTTTACCTATATATATTATAAATTACATTAAAATACATAGGTATAAATACTTAGATTCACCTAGGTATATCTATGCAACAATTAACAATTGAGCATAAAAAATCTAACAATCAAAAGTTGTTAGTAAAAGCGAAGAATTAGATAGAAGACGAGAAGAAAGGATTGCCGCCCTCATATCTTCTCGTCGGATCTATAGATTAGAAAACACAGACGTTTTTTATGTCGAGTCTTCCTCTCAAGACAATGTATTCTATTACTGCAACATGAACTTTACTACTACAGCAACAACAGGATCATTCTGTAGCTGTAAAAGTTTCGAATTCAGGGGAAAATTTAGGAATTGCTGCCATTTAGACATGATCCCAATAGGAATCATGAAAGGTAAAATTGTTGACGTAGCAAAACTTCCAGAAACAGCTAAAAAATATAGTAATTGCAATGTAACAGATTTACTGTATACAAAGGAGCAGTATTCAATTTGATTTCTGACATATTAACTTCCTATAACCAACAAATAGAAGATTCTGAAATTTGTTATAAAAATACCATAGATAACCAACACTACGGGGAATCGGTCAGCAGATCTCATATTACTGCAGAAATCTGCGAAATTGAGTGCTACTGCAATTTTTGTAATGCAAGAAAATATGTATATGATTGCTATATACTAGAAGAAGGGGATACAAATTGACATATATAAAAAAATCGAAAAAAAGACAAATAAAAATCTCTGCAAACACTGATTTATTTATTCAACCATTTACAGAGGATCCTGAGTTATAAAATGAGCTCAAATAATGATTCATAAAATGAAAATAAACCATATTGTGATTGTTTCCTTCTAAGTCATAAACTTCCATATGATGTAAGTGAAATATCTCATTCAATTGAAATAATTCACAGATTTGGAAATATTGATAATTATGCAGAGAACTTAATTCAAGATATAGAAAGAAGAAGGTTCAATAGTGATACTTCACACGAATTCAAAGAATACATAGATAAAACATTACCTTCAATTAAAGAAAAGACAACAGATCCAGATAAAGAAAATATCGCGATAATACTTTCTTTAAAAAAAGGATTAGTTCAGGTAACAAAGTTAATTGCAAAACACTATGATGAAGACTTGTTTACATTTCTCAGCGGGGAAGTAAATAGCATATTAACTTCTTTGTCTACTGAATCTACATTCCCCAAAGATCTAAGAAATGATATACAAGATGTTTTGAGAGAATATTCGAATAAAGAAGACAATTTGGAAGACTTGAAATATATTTTCACTATTTTTTAGATAATAAAATATGCCACTCAATACATAGTTTTTAAAATATTTTTTTTAGTATAAGAATGTTAAAAGTACAAAATTAAAATATACTTATTTTAAATGTAATGAATGTTCAAAACAAAATTAAAAAATTGGAGAATCTTTTACTAATTTATTAGATTAGTTAATTATACTTTTTAATTTATATTTGTCTAATATTTCTTATCTTTCATCATCATTTTATTTTTATCATTATAGTCATCATATCCGTGATCTCTATCGTCACCGTATTTATCATATTTTTCATGTCTTTCATCATTACCATATCCCATTTTATCATGTTTATCATACCATGTAACTTCTTTCTTCAAAAGAACTTGTCCATTACCTGGATCTACAACAACTTTGTATTTCTTCATATTTTCATCTACTGCAGTGATCTTGTAAACTAAAAATCCATGTGCTTCCGTTAATTCCGCTTCTTTGACAACAGAATTTGGTCCTACACTTGCTTGTGCTGCTTGTATTGCTCCAATAATGTCAGTCGTGACTTTAGATTTGAATGCTTCTCCTATGGTGGAGTATACATTTATGGTTCCATTCAATTTCGTCTTATTATCATAATCCATTCCCATTTTTCCAGTATTGTTCCCAAGATCTATTGTTTCATTGACTAAATCTTTTGTTTGAAAATCTTCTTGTGCAAATGCTAATGTTGCATTAGAAATTATAGTGGTGGGAAGAGTTGCATTTATGCTCATGATTTTATCATTTTCTAAAATTACTGTATCATTACCTTGAGAAAATGCATTGTTTATTCCTAAAAGTCCTATTGCTAAAATTGTAACTATA
>JALDXL010000166.1:0-5305 GCA_032155045.1 Nitrososphaerales archaeon | reverse complement strand
TAGATTAGAAATAGAATATTCACAACTATAGATTTATCGTTAACTTAACAGAGCCGTAAAATTAGTTATTATGAATTATAGATTACTTATGTGAATTCTTATGTTAAAAACATTTACTTTGTATACAAAAGTCATTTTATATCTACATAGTATTATACTATTAAATTCGTTTAACTTTAAAAAATCCTAATTTAAAGATACAAATACGTATTACGGTAAATCTATAGTATGAGTCTCATCTTCACAAGGTAAACACATAAACCTATTGCAACTCTCACACCATTGTATTTCAATAGAGCTACCACATGAGTCACATGTAGGTCCTTTTCCTCTAGTGACTGTTTGTAATATGGAAAACTCTAAATGATATTTTATTTTAGGTAAGATAAACTTTACCAAGTCAGTAGTTGTTACTATACCTACTAAATCATTATTTTTGTCCACAATTGGAATCTTTCTAATTCCATTTTTTAACATAATCCTTACTACTTTTTCAACTGTTGTATTACAATCTGCTGTAATAAGTGGATGTGATGCCAAATCTTCCACAGATGTATTACGATCATATCTTCGTACGAGATCTCGCTCTGTGATTATTCCAAATGGTTTATCTTTTTTAGTTATAATAATACTTCCTATCCTTTTTTCAGTCATCAAATCTGCTGCATGAGATGCTATTTTTGAGATATCTAAGGAAATAACATTTGTAGACATTATATCTTCTATCTTGGTATTGCTTTTATCTGCAGACAATTTCATGATATAATGTAAAATATTTTGTCGAAACTACGTTATATACATTAACCTATCTTTTCATAATAAATAAAAGTCAATTTTTAGTTTTAACAAATGGGGTCATGATTCCATATACTAAAAGACATTATACAACTAACATGATAGCAATTTGGCAAGGTATCTCAAAACTTTAAAACACGAATAAAATTTTATTTTCAAATAATTTTAATTTGTTTATTTACATTAGAAATACTAAAATAAAATTGAATATGCAATTTTTGCAATGAAGAAAAATTATCTTCTTTTGTTATCAGGTAGCCTTATTATTGGAATATCTTTTCTATCAAGTGTTAATGGACAAGATAATAATACAAAAACCCTTTCTCAAAATGCTAACCCAATTGTATACCATTTAACTAGTAATGACCCTTGGAGAGCTTCTATTGTTATATCAGATGCAACGAACATGAAGAATTTAGGATATAATGTTACTCTTATGCTAAGCATAGAAGGAGTACAGGTTGGTGTAAAAAATCCTCATCATCATTTGAATTTAGATAACATAGTAGCAAATGTTACTAATTTTATTAAGGATGGAGGCAAAGTTGTGGTATGTGGTGTTTGTTTAGGTGTAGCTGGATTTGAACCCAGTGATATAATCGACGGAGCAATAATTGGAACTGATGAAATAACACCTAAAATATTTACAAATGCTACAGTAGTTACCTATTGACAAACATTAACATATCTATGAAATCCAATAAGTGCTTTCTTTAATCTTCTATTTTTTATATAAACGATATTTATTTACCTTTTTTATTCCTATTATAAAATATTGATAAGAATATCGTTGTTATTACTATTTAACTTTTATAAAACACCTTGCAATATTTTCAAATGTTTCTACTAATAAAAGCTAAATACAAATAGTAGTTTATCTACAATAGATTAATTTAGAAACGCTATCAATATTACTCCGAACCGTATCTATCAGAATTTTAATTTGAGTGTTATTATTAATATTCTTCTTATTGCATAAATATATAGCACATCGTAAACTATGAATTCTATTATATAAATGTCCCAACAAAGATATCATTTAAAGTTTTTTTGAAAAAAAGGTAATTTTTCTAACTTTCTATAATTAGTCTATTTTGAGATTCTAAAAAAAATTCATTAAATATCAACAATATTCTGGAATCATAATTTAAAAAGATAGAATAAAAGTCACATTAAGCTTTCTGTATCGGAAGGTATATCTTTTGCTTCTTTAATATTTTATTTTTTAAAATTAAACGGATATATTCTTAATATATGGAATATTTGTTATGAAGGATAAATCATTTGATTTTCATGGGTCAAAGTTTACTATTAAGGTTCTTACTTCTGAAACAAACGATAGTTATACTGTCTTAGATATATTTCATCCACCTAATATAGGACCAGCATTGCATAAACATCCCAAAGGTTCAGAAACCTTTTATATAGTTGAAGGAAGTTATGAATTTATTTTAGATAGAAGATCTGTATTTGGTAAACCAGGAGATGTTATTTTTGTTCCCAAAGATATTCCACATAGATTTATTGTAGGAGATAAAGGAGGACACGCTCTTGTAATTAGCCCTCCAGACCTTGAGTATTATTTTTTTAAAATAAGTCAATTACTTAACAAAGGAGAAGTTTCATATGAAACAGAATCAAATATAGGAAGACAATATGGACAAGTTTTCTTAGATAACACAAAACATTGGAAATAATAAAAATCTATAGATTTAGGTTTTTTAGTCGTGTTAAATTTTTTTATATTAAACAGATTTAATCTATCCAAATCGGTAGATGTTAATTAACTGTATTTTATCAACAGATAATTATCCTAAACAACTAATCAAATAATTGATGACAATCCAAGACTTAAATGAAGTTAAGATATGAATATTAGACGTATTTTTGTTAGATTTTCAAAATTTTATTAGACTTCTTATATGTGTTATTAGAAGTATTAGTAATTTGTTCTTGACTAAAACTTTCTAAATTATAACTAATAATCAAGTTGTTTATTATCTTGTCTAAATATTCAATCACTATGTTTAATTGATCTTGTTCTATTCCCTTCGTAGCCGATCTAATTATCGAAATACCACATTCATGCATTCTTTCATAAAGTGATTCTGCTTTTTTTGTGAGATATATTCTGTTAATTCTTCTATCTGTGGGATCGGACCTTCGTTCGACTAATTCCAAACTTTGTAATTTATCTATCACAGGAATAAGTGAAGGAGCTTCTAATTCCAATTTATCTGCAATTTCTTTTTGGGTTATACCATTAAAGGATACAAGAATATTAATTACTCTCCATTGACTAAGAGTAATATCTACTTTATGACGTAATTCTAAATCAAAAGCTTTTTGAAATGCTCTAGACGTTCTATATACTTTGTAACCTATACTCTTATCAAAGTTATATTGTTTAATCAATAATTCTTAAGTTATTATTACAATAGAAGATATAAACTTTCTATTTATTTTACGACATATAAGTAGAAACCTAATCATTAGGATAGATATAAATATAATTCAAACAAATAATGTATTAATGAGTGTTATTCCTTCTTTAGAAGAGCGATTATTCCCTTTTAATTTTTACACAAGAATGAGGAATAAACATCCAATTACTTATGATGAGAAAAACGATGCTTTCGCTGCTTTTCGATATAAAGATGTTTACAATATTTTGTTTAACTTTAAAGATTTTTCATCAAATTTCAGAAGATATATTTCATCTAATGGTCAAAAGACTATTTCATCTATATTCGATTCAAGTTTAATTACTTCCGATCCTCCTCAACACAAATTTTTGCGAGATTCGATCGCGATGGCTTTTAATCCAAAAAATATTGCTAAATTAGAGCCACAAATAGAAAAAATTACTCTAGAACTTTTGAATAATGTTATTGACAATGAAAAGATGGATCTTATCAAAGACTTTGCCTTTCCATTACCAATAATTGTTATAGCAAAGTTATTGGGAGTTCCACCTGAAGATCATCCTAAATTCAAGAAATGGGCTGATCAAATATTAAGTTCTTCTGTTCTAATAAATGCCGGTTCAGACGAAGTCAATAAACTTAATTTACAAATTAGAGAAGAAATGACTTCTTATTTTAGTTCAATTATAGATTCAAGAACTAAAAATTCTGATAATGATATTATAAGTGAACTTATCAGATATTCAGAATTAAATGATTTTGCAACAGAATCCAAGAGATCATCATTTGTTTTATCAAAAGAAAATATAATCAGTTTTTGTGGGCTTCTTCTTCTAGCGGGTCATGTTACTACAATAAATTTGATTGGGAATATGTTTATTTCTTTTTTTGAATATCCATTGGAATTTCTTAAATTGAAAAAAAATCCGTCAAAATTGATTCCTTCGGCAATAGAAGAAACATTACGGTATAGATCCCCTGTTCAATGCATAGTACGGTATACTAATAAAGATTTAACTATAGGAGAAGGGAATTATTCTAGTTTTATCCCTTCAGGAAAAAGAATTTTTACATGGATAGGCTCGGCAAATCATGATGAATCAATTTTTTCTAAACCACAAAACTTTGATTTATACAGATACCCAAATCCACATATCGCATTTGGCGCGGGAATCCATTTATGTATCGGAGCTCCTTTAGCAAGACTGGAGACTCAAGTTGCATTGAGAAATATTCTAAACCATATGGATGATATTCAGTTAACAGAACCGTCAAAACCATTCAAGACAATTGATAGTATAATAATTCATGGTGTTAAAAGTCTACCAATAACTTTTAAAAAATTGAATCGTGATTTAATAAAAATTTAATATTATCGATCATAAATCTCTCGAAATGATAAATTTTTTTTGTATATTATAATTTGTTAAATGTCATAAAAAGAAGATATAAAAAATTTTATTAATAATTGCTCAAAATATAAATCAACTACTATCTACCGATTTCATTTTTCTAAAATCTTTTGTAATGTTTTTTTTAGTTAGATTAAACAGGAGTGTGTGTTTTCTTGAAAAGGATTATACGAAAAAATGATAAAGACTAACAACAAAGGAATAGACACAAAAATATCTTCATTTGCTTGGAAAACTTTGTATTTACTTGGTATAATGGCTATCATGATAATGTATGCAGAAACAATATTAATTCCTGCTATCCCTGATATTATAACAGATCTTAATATTTCATTTGGTACTTCTTCTTGGATTCTTACAGCATACTTAATTTCAGGAACAGTAATGACTCCTATTTGCACAAGTTTATCTGATATATATGGCAAAAAAAAGATTTTATTAACAGTAATTTTTATAGGTGCTGTTAACTTAAGTTAATTTCACCTCTCCTTTGATAACTAGAATTTTATTTTTTATTATTGTATTATAGAAATAGGTGAATAACTTTATCCAGTCGTACACATGTTCTAGATCACAATACCTTTTTTGATTGATACAAGGATAATAATCATCAAAACATTCTATCCTGTCTTTAAAATACTGCATTACTCTTTCTATCAGACTCTTCTCTAA
>JALDXL010000165.1:0-5310 GCA_032155045.1 Nitrososphaerales archaeon | reverse complement strand
AGTATATTTTTATAATGAGTATAATGTAATAAATGATATCTTTTACTCTTATTGGTTGATTACTATTTTAGACATTATGAAAAAATTTTCGGCGCCGAAAATTAATTCTGCTTAATAAAATAATATTATATCTTGTATAATTTGAACTGGCAAATAAAAACTAAATTAAAGTAATTTCAAATAGATTTTACCGTTTAAACGTCATATATTTCAAAAATATTTCAAATTCGTAATAAATAACGAATAAAAAGCAGAGTTGATTAGAAGATATTTATCTCATCCAGGATTGATAAATTTTATTTCAATGTCTTTATGAGGACTTTGTTCAATTATCTCTTCTGCTAGCCTGTAACAACTTTCATAATCCTTTTCATCATATGAAAATTCAAAAACTGTTTTTGTGTTTGGCAAATGTATTTTTTTCAAGTTCAAGTCTCCATCGCCTTCTTCCCCTTTTTTAAAGATATAGCGTTCTCCTCGTTTGGTTATAGGATTCCAACTTCTTAACAGTATTCCACGTTTCTCTATATTCTCATTTGTTGTTTTATCGTAAACTTTTGTATGCATAAAGAGATGGAAAAATATATTGTTCGGATTGAAGAAATATCTTAGGGTATAGTAACTTTTGAGATGACGAGATAAAGATGTTGTTTTATTTTTTACTTCCTCAAGTTTTGAATCAAAGCATAGTTCAAAACAAGAATTAGAAGCATTTTCTATTTGCATTTTAATATAATATACACACTACGAGAATATCAAATTTTCTCTAGAAAAGATATGGTGAATAATATATATTATCACTGAAATTCGTTTAACTATAACGAAATATTGTTTAATATAAAAATTTGATCTGGCTCTGCCAAGTATTCTAGATATTTATAATTTCGAATATATTCGATTCAAACTTGAAAATAATTTAATCAACCATTATAACCTCATACTAATCATACCTTTCATGTACTATTGATGTCATGACTATTCAACCATGATAAGCTGTATTAAGTCCCCATATAGGAATCAACCACTGATATCTTCTAATGCATTAAGTCCTTTAACATTTGTTTGTAATTTTTTGTCTCTTAATATAGACTTGTTCGTTTAATTCTAAATCTAAGTTTTTAATCAGTTTTTATTTTAGCTGTGATAGTTTTTCTGTAGGTACCCAAAGAAGTACGTCTAACGGTGTATCTTCCAGATTCAGATAAGATAGAGTTTAGTTCGGTACCAATATGACTTACTTTTGAGATAATTCCTCGATAGCCAGGAATATCTAATTTGGACAATTCATTTTGGTAGGATAGTTCTATCTAAGTATTTGAAGATATGAATATTTTGATTTTGAAGATTTAAATTTTTACATCTTAGAAAGCAAATCAAATTACTTAATTACAGAAAATTAATTATTATTCTTATCTTATCAGGCATATATTTTTAAAAGTAATATTTAAAAAGTATCTCATGAAATGAGAGTTATGCAAAAAATCCATTTTGTTATGATGTTACTTGCTACTCTTAATATTGGAGTACTGTTGTCAGTTAACTCAGAAAACATTTTTGCTCAAAAAAAATGATACAGCAGAAATTATTGGTTCACCTTTAGTTACAACTGCAGAAATAGATGAAGGTTTAGACAATAATACCTCCACTCTGTTGACTAATAATACATCTGTAATTGAATAGGTATTTCATAATAAAGACCTGATTATGCTTTTCGTAGTGATCAACGATTTAATATCTCGAATTCTACTTATATGCTTTAAATCTATTCAAGAAATGGGGCAATTTAGTTTGAAATTATTTTATATGTCGGATCTGTTTTTTTAGTATATCGCTACGTAGATTTTCTTACATATTTATTGGAATTCTATTATATAGTCACAAATCGAAAAAAACTGATAGCTTTCGTCAGGATTAAGAAATCTAGAGAATTTTTTAACTTGAGTAATTGTTAACAACTTTTTTAATTATGAAATTATGTAGTAGTTTTAGACAAATCGTTTTGAAAATTAATTTATTTTTAATTTCATTTCGAAAAGCTTTTTTCATATTCGAATATGAACACTGGATTAATAAATTCCACATCATAAAATTCTCATTTTCTAAATTTATTCTAGTATCTATGATCTATCTTTTTAATCATTCTTTATGTGTTTTGTAAAATCTATCATAATTATGAACTATTCTACATTTTTTCTTATACATTATACTTATATTTATTAGTCAATAGCAGTTATCTTAATGAGTTTTGACAATGTTTCCTATGGTAAATTAGCAATTATCTTTATTATTGCAGGGGTGGTTTTAGTGTTCGTGATATTGGGTTCGTCTGCAACTAGTCTATTTAGTGATAGTATAACAGAAGAGGCAGAGGTAAAGATGAAACAAGGAGATGATTGTATTGTTGAAGCCGGTGATAGAATTCCTAGAATGATATCGGATTGTTCATACAATGTTAGTGATACTATTTTGATAACTTATAAATCAAAACAACCTAATATCGAAAAACATCAATTAAAATAATTTTTTCAATAAAGACTAGGAATTGTATTTACACATTCAATTCTAATATCCATATTGATATTTCTTCAAACTGTTTTTACTACAGACAATTATGAAATTGATTTGACGGGATATGAATTTATTTATTGTAATTAAGACTTATCTTGTCACTATGTTAAGTCAGCACGTATGTGATATTAATATACACTATATAGCTCTAAAAATTTTATATAGAATATTTTTTTGACCTTGTTTGTCTATATCATAGATAATAATGAAAAACGATCATCGCATAGAGCATATCACAATATCTATTGGGTTGAAAGATATATTAAATAACGCAGGTTTTACGATCGAATCTATTCTTAATAATGATCCATCCAAAATAGCCCAAGATTTAGGAATCGATGAATATATAGGTCAAATAATACTTAAAGAGACGAGAAGAAAATTCGAAAATGGTAAATCTTTTTAATATCATATTGTAAATATCGAAACACGAATTAAGAATTTACAATAAATATTAAAGAAGATTTTTATAATTTAATATTTGTTATAGCAATAACAATAAAGACAGAACTAACAGCACAGTCAAATCTTAATAAATAGAATACATAATTGTTTGGATCGGGTATATTAAAAGAATATAATTTAATCCAAACTTAAGTATAAGTTATCTGATACAAACTATTGCGATATCATAATAAAAATTAAAAAAATTTGTGATATTTTTATTCTTTACTAGATGATAAGTACATATTCTAGGGATTTATTTTTTTGAATCATGTACAAGATCTATGTCTAATTTGCGTTGGAAGAATTTCCATTTTCCACTTCCGTCTTTCTTTAGTGTATCACTATAAACACCTGTTGCTACTACTTCTG
Organism: Nitrososphaerales archaeon; assembly: GCA_032155045.1. Lineage (GTDB taxonomy): Archaea > Thermoproteota > Nitrososphaeria > Nitrososphaerales > Nitrososphaeraceae > TH1177. The sequence goes on along the minus strand of JALDXL010000165.1, from coordinate 1,926 downwards.
GTGTCTTTTGTGCTTCTATAACAGTAAGATATGATTTTGCATTTGCCATATTATTTGATGCATCTTCAATTATGATATTTGTTGATACATGTCTTTTACCACTAGCGAATTCTTCTGTAATTTGATTGGCCATATTTTTTAATTCAGTTTTACCTTTTGCTTCTCCAAATGTTGTAGTCCATATTCCATCATCTGTCCATGTATTACTCCATTCATCTATATTTTTACTATCTATAGCTAGATTATATTTAGTTATTAATTCTTGAATAATTATTTTGTCGTCCACTGTTATTGAACTCTTTTGTTCATTTGTTGTAGACGCTTTTTGTTCATTTGTTGTAGACGCTTTTTGTTCATTTGTTGTAGAAGTCTTTTGTTCAGCCTTCCATCCTTTAGGCATTGTCATAGGTAAAACAATGAATATGACTAATATTTAATCTAAATACACTATTATCATTTTAGAAAATATATAAATCAAAGTAGAAAATTAATTGATATATTTTATATATTCATCAGTTTTGTAATGTATATATTAAAATGAGTCGTAATAATTCAAGTAAATAATACAAAAGATAATTATAATTTATTGCCATAGCCTAGATATAAACAATATGGAACTTGTCAATGTACTTATATCTAGACTAGACTATGACAGATTGCCGATGGTTAGATCAATTTCGTTATCGTAGTTAATTAAAATCTATATTTATGTATTCATCACTTTCTCATTTTCTAGTATGAAAATTAAAAGAATTTTTATTTTTTATATTTTATTATGAAATATATAGAGATGAATTAATAAAATCATCTTGATAATTTATATTAAAAATATTAAATAATACATATCTATTGCTAATTTTAAAATTCGATATTAAAATAAATGAAAAATAAGATCGATATTAATTATAAAATAACAATTCATAACGAATTTAAATAATAAAGCTAACAATTAAAATAAATGCAAAAGCGTATTCCATTAAGTTTACCAATTATGGTATTTTTTATGTCGTTTATTGTCTCTTTTTTTTTAATAGATATTAAAATTGATTTGATATATTCTACTTCTCCTATTGTAAAGATATCACCAGAATGCGGTAGTTTGCGAGATCATAGAATTAACTTTACAGTTAATGGTTTTAGTAATAACAGTAACATATACTGGGAATTTATTAATTCAACAGGTACTGTAGACACATACGGATACTTTGATTCTAATGAAACCGGTGGATTCAATGATTATATTATAGCTGATGGCATGTTTCCTGATGATTATACTGTTAAATTCTTTGATGATAAAAATAATGATTATATCAAGGATTCAAATGGAAAAGAGGTTATATTAAAATATGAAATACCGTGTGATAAAGTTGTATTTGGAGAATATTGAATGTAAATTTCATTCAATCTAATTTATAATCTATTAGATCAACTACTTTTCTCCAATTAGAGACAGAATTTTAAATTTATAATAAAATATTTAACTAAAAAGAAAATAGTAAATTCAAATATTTAGCATTTTAAAAGTAATGGATATTAAATTTCAATATCTTTTTCACACTAGTTTTCTCTATATATGCTCATTAATAACAGGCAATAGAATATAAGTAAAATTATTTTCCACATTTTTTCAAAATCAAATTTATTTACCTTCGTAATTTTTTCTTTTTTATAGATATCCAATAACTATTGAAAACTAATTATTTCAATATCTGTAATTAAAGAGATAAATAAAAATAAATGAATTACAACGATTACAAAATTACAATTGAAATACTATTTTCATATCTTTTATTTTATTCATTTACAAAGGTACATTATATAATAAATAACAAAATCGTTTATATTATTATTATATTTAATTTTTAATTAACTTCTTATAGATATAATATTTAATGAATATACTTACTATTGTTAATCTCCTCATTC
>JALDXL010000164.1:0-5340 GCA_032155045.1 Nitrososphaerales archaeon | reverse complement strand
ATGTACCCCATTGCGAATATTACTATTGAAAGTAATCCTATGGAACCTGTAATAAGAGATTCCATTGATACTTTAGATCGCAATTTTGGCAAAATTACAATTCCACCAATTATTGCACCCAAACCAAAAGATCCTAATAGCAGTCCAAAACCTGTGGAATCAAGTCCTAAGTGATGTTTGGCTAAGAGTGGCAAGAGAGATAGTAATGCACTACTACATAATGTGAATAAACCAGCACGGACAATTAGTACATGCGATGCTTGAGAATAGCGTATATATCGTATCTGAGCTCGAATAGCTCGAATTATATTCTCTGGAGGTAGAGAACTTTGTTGATTTACCTGAGACTTTTTTGGTAATCTACTTAGCACTACAATCATTCCAATAAATGAAGCTGAATTAAGAAAAAATACAGCCCATGGGGCAACTATTGCTACAATAAAACCGCCAACTGTGAAGCCAACTATCCGACCTAAATTACCAGCAACGGCACTAAGGGTAAGAGCAGCAGGTAGTTCTGAACTTGATACTAGTCCACTCATGATAGGAATAATAGGAGTCCTAATCATAGTCATACCTGCTCCTAAAGCAAAAGTAAATATTAATAATATCATCGGAGTAGTCACATCAACAAGAGTAAGTATTCCTAGTATTACAGATAATATCAACATGTATGCACAAGTAATAATGAGGATATTACGCCGATCAAAAATATCGGATAATGCCCCAGATGGTAATGCAAAGAGAAAAATTGGGAGAGTAGCGGCTGTGGTGATAAGAGAAACAAATAACGGATTTGGAGCAAGTGATGTCATTAACCACGATGCTCCTATATCATACATAGCTGCACCAATATATAAAAAAAGGGCTGCGATCCACACTATTCTATATAGACTAGATGTAAAAGGACTCCAACCTGACGCTTGAATATTTTCTTTTTGTTCGTGTAGTTTTCCTCCTTCTCTCTCAACCATATGAAATAATTAAGTAACACTTAGTCATAAATTTTCTATTTAATCCAAAGTCTAGGATTAGTGACAATTATATCTACTCCTTTTTTTTTTGAGACAATAAGTTAAACTGTAATATCCTCAAAATATCTATCAAGAATTTAATTATTGATTCTGTTGACTTAAAATATATTGTTTATATCCAGCTCAAAAATGAGTTCTAATAGCTAGTATTCATTATTAATGAAAATTTTATTAATTCAATCATTTCCTAAATGTTTTATATAAAATCAGGATATCATAAAGTAATGAAAAAAAATATCATAACGACAGGAATGTCATTTTTAGTAATAATTTTCTTAATGTCTTCAACAACGACATATGCACAAAATATGACTACAACAACAGAAACAATAGATGTAGAATCGGTTAAACCACCTTTAGATGAAGCGAAAAAAGCCTTTGATAGTGGGAATTATACAGAAGCACTGTGTTGAAACATTTACAAATAATGCTATAATTCCTTGTTCTTACACTCTCATACTCGTAGAAATGTCTGTTATAACTGCAACTTCTTCTCTTTGTGTTATATGTACATTTAGTTAGATACAATTGAATCATAAAGCATAGTACCAATAGCCAACTTCCAAATTTAATAATATAATGATATACAGGTATAACGACAATTAATGTATAAAAGGATCTTTATTTTTTTATTACATTAACCATAGAGATTTTCTTTAGATCCTTTATTAATAGTTAAATTTATAGTTTTAATAATTTAAAAGACATAATAAAAACTACAAATATAATTCCAGCGCTAACTAGAAAAGTAAACCCGTCAATTAAACTATACAAAAGTCCTCCTATTATTAATCCAACAATGCTTGCAAGACTTCCAAAACTACTTGCAACACCCTGGATAAATCCCTGATAAGCATTACCAGCAGTCTTTGAAAGTATCGACAGGAAAGATGGCCACATCAATCCATTTCCAACCGCAAACAGAACTGCTGCTCCATAAATAAAGATATCATTATTTGAAATAATTAAAATAAAATTTGTTCCTAATATTATACTTCCAATGATAACCAATTTTTCATCAGAGAATATTTTCAATGCTTTACGTAAAACTGGCCCTTGTACCAAAACCATGATACCACTTAAAACTGCATAAAATACACCTAATTCTATTACCGACCATTTTAAACCATCAACTGCATGAATTGGAAAAGAAGTATAAAAAATGTTAAATCCAAGAAAAATAAAAAAATACAAGGAAATTAAAAATGGAATATTTTTTAGCTTAAAAACATCTTTGAATCTAAGTTTTTTTGGATTTGGAGCCTGGTAGCATTCTTTACATTCTTGTGCAAAAACTTTTCTAATACTTTTATTTTCTGGAATTTGCTTCGTAATAACCATCGATTGAGGTATGGATTCTTTCAAAGCGAAACCTATCACAATTAGAGTTATCAAAGATAGAATAAGTGCTGCAAGAACAGGTAATATTTCTTGATAAATAGTTGCACCTAAAATTCCTGCTAATGCAGGTCCAACGATAAAACCAAGATTAGAAGATATTGCCATTTTACCAAAGTTTTTACTTCTGGTTTCATCCGAAGAAATATCCGCAAGATATGCATTGGCAACAGAAATATTGCCACCTGTAAGGCCATCTATAGATCTAGCTAAAAATAACATCAGTAAGGGAAGAGTAATAACAAAAGTTCCTATAAATAATGAGCTAATTCTAAAAAGATTTTCAATAGGTAAAAATAATGCAAAAAGAAAAAATATCCAACCAATTAATGTTCCTCCATGACTAATAAGGAGAACTTTTTTTCTACCATAGCTATCGGACCACCTTCCTAGAATTGGAGCTCCTATTAGTTGAAATGCAGGATACATGGCAGCTAGTATTCCATAAATTATAGCATTTCCACCAAAATCTATTACTAGAAATACCAAAAAAGGTAAAACAATGCTATAACCGAGAGTTCCTATGAAATTAATCAGTAATAGAGGGTAAAGTGGAATCTGTTTGTTTATACTATTGCTACTATCAGTCATTAATTAAATGATAGAATATAGATCAAGTTATTATTTTTTAACAAATCAGTTATGTAAAATATTATTCATTTCTATATTATTTCAATTCCTTGAATTTGAGAAGATTGAAAAATCAAAATTATATATTGTTTTTACTTTTACTATTGATCTATTTATTATGTAAGAATACGGGTTGCGTCTATTTTCTCCATACTCATATTATAAGATATAGGATATCATATCCATGAATAGTATCTCAAAATTATTATAATCTTCATTACATACCCATGAGTATATTTTAAAATGAATGAAAGATAACTTTTCACTTTATTTTTCTTTTTCCAAGACATTAATTTTTTTTATAATTATCTTTATTTTTAAAACAATCGTAGTTGTCTTTAGTGTTAGTACTATCAGAACTAATAAATGAGAAATTCCATAATCAGCAACTCAAAACTGTATCAGAGGTTCAGACAATAGATTTATACTATCATCACATTTGATCTTCATTGTAATAAACATTCAAAGCAAAGTAATTTTCATCAATATTACCTAATTCAATTAAAGTTGGCTTTGATTGTTATTTGACTCTTGATTAAATATCATAGATCGTAGTTAATCATAGATTATACTATCTGAGACAAGTTCTGCTAATCGGTGTTTAATTTTTTCTCAGAACGGTTTACCCAATTGTTGTGTCAATTTGATAAATGAATCTTCTAATCTGATTATCACAATAGTATAAAATAAATTTTAAAAGATCTATCTATTATAGATTTTGAATAAATCGATTGCCATAGTAGGAACGAAATGGAAACGAGTTTTATTAAATATATCAGATTAAATACTATTGAGTGCGCTTAATTTATCTATATCTATAATATAAATAGTTATGAGTTCTGAGCTCATTCAACTAAAAGAACAAATTAAAGAAAGAATCGATAAAGAAGGATTTTCCACATTATTGAATACTCTAACAACCCAAGCTAATGTTGCCTTGGAAAGAAACATAACTCAAAGCTTTAATAGTTTCGACTATGCACTATTAAAATTGATGATGATAGATTACTTGAACAAAATTTTCAATAGACTGAATTTTTAATATTAGTTTAAAAACCTAAATATTTTTTTCCTCTTCTAATTTATCTTCTATGACCTCAAAATATACTATTATAAATAGAATCTCAAATTCTTTCATTCTTTCTTTTTTTCTCTAAAATAAGTTTACTTTTAGTACTTCTTGGTTCACTTCTTAACCTAAATCCACAACAAGGACACCAAAAACTTTGCCAAACAATAAAAATTTGACAAACTTGACAGCGTTTTTGTCCTATCAAATATCTCTTACCACTCTTAGGTCTCATTGCTTTATGGCGTGAACATATTCCTTTACAACCCATTATAATTATTAGATAAGAGATAGTGTACTCGAAACCTTAATAAACTATCTACATCTTGTACCACTAGAGTAATAGATTAATTAAATCTATAAAATAAAAAATAAAAAAATAGTTGGGGATATTTTTTCTATTATTTGTATTTTATAACTTTAATATTCTGCTCGCAACAATCCCAAAGGTTACAGCCCAAATTCCTATTATAATACCTCACCAGCCCAATCTTCAACGAATTGATTAGAATTCTCAATTGATTTATGAACCTGGTCATTTTTACTGATAATCTTTCAATTTCTTTGAGTTCCGTTTACTATATCGTAGAATATACTCCAAAGGTTTTTGTGTTTAATTCATCTTGTAAAATGATCGGAACAACTGCACCACTCAAATATTGAAATATATTATATTTTACGTAATAATATATTGGATAGCTATATTCGCTTTGGATATAGTATATGTCATTTGAGTACAACAGATAAAAGACGTTACGAGTTAGGGCGTTGTTACGACCATGATCCTCTCGTTTGTTTTCTAACTCTTCACTTTTACTTTCACAACTTGACTATCTGTTTTTGGTATTATTTTATGTTCGTTTGTTAATTGTTATATCGTATAGTTTAGTCTGACTATGTATTGAAAGTATCGTAAAACATGATGGATATATATAATCGATACTTGATATATTTATACATGTGGAATTAAGAACTAGTAATATTACATTGGCTACAAAGAAGGTTATTGCTTATGCTCATACTAAAATAAGAGCCGCTAGAGGTGGCGATAATCCTCCTATGATTGTAACTATTCCCAAAGATGTTGCTGAAAAATCAGGAATGAAATTAGGAGATGATATTCAAATATTAACCGATGGTGAAAAAATAGTTATACGAAAAATGGAAATTCCAGAAATTTAATAAGAAATGAAGTTAGTATGTTATTAT
>JALDXL010000163.1:0-5386 GCA_032155045.1 Nitrososphaerales archaeon | reverse complement strand
CTCCTACTAAGACATCGCTTACTTTACTAACCATTACATTAAAATTTGCTGGATTAATGAGGTCTTTAATCAAATGAAAACGACCTCCGGATTATTGCGAATATATTGATAATAATTTATTTCTATCAAATTTTCTATTACCATATTCCTTTTCTTCCTGAAAGATACAAAGCATATCCCATTGCAGCAAACATTATTCCCAGAAATGCCATCATAGGTAGAGTAGCTTCCTTTGGAATCGACATGAGAGACGCACCCCAAGCATAAAGGAAAATTGACATAACATCAAAAACTACAAACATCAAAATATAAGCATAATATTGCATCATAAAATGAGAGCGTCCTTCACCAGTAGGCATTTGGCCACATTCCATGGGCAAAAATTTTACAGGATTATACCTTCTTCGAGGAGATAACAATCTTGCAAGAATTAACGATGGTACACCAGCCATAATTCCTATACCTAAGGCATACAAAACCGGAGTAAATTGCGATGCCAATTCACCAGCCAAATTAGTCTTGCTCCCGTCTTATACATATAAAAATCTTTATTTTTTTAAAACAAGATTAAATAGTTGTCTTGCAACCATTTTAGGGTGATTTAGAGATAAACGTATCATTTTTTTTGCTGAAAATTCTGAAGTAATAAAGTCTAAAAATTCATCTATTGACATATGATTTAAAATTGCAATTTCGTTGTCCCATTGATCATCGGATAACCCTATCCATCTAGATTGTACTTTTAAAGCTGATTCGATTTTAGAGTTCAGTCTTTTTTTCCATTCCTTTTCATATTTCATTAATGATTTTTTAGAACAATCAAAAGATAGTGATTCCGCACCAACTTGACCAGCTACTCGTCCAAATTCAATAGCATGTCTAATTCCTTCAAGCACTAAGGGGTTGGATTGACCTGCGGAGTCCCCAACTAATATCAAACCTTCAAACACTGAAGATTCTCTAGAACCTTGATTAGGTATATATCCAAAATGGTATTCTATAGGTTGTATATTTCCTAACTCTTCAATTGGTTTTAACTTATTTTTAATGATTTTATTAAGCAGAATGACCGGGTCAATATTTGATTCAGGTCTTCCTATTCCTACCCCTATACGAACTCGATTTCGTGCTAATGGAAATATCCATGCATATCCTGCAGGAGAGTATTGATTTCCGACCATTAGAGTCCATGTTTCACAATCAGAGTGATCACAATAACATTCGTATTCAGCACCTACACCGTATCTTTCCCATTTACGTATATACCCCATTTTTCTTCCAATAAAGCTATTGAATCCCGTAGCATCGATAACAAGTTTGGATTTAATGTGAACTTGTTCTTTATTGGTATTAACTGATAATCCAGAAATTTTTTTATTTGTATCTGTATATAAGACGTCAGATACATTGGAATTTATCCATATTTCAGCTCCTTCCTTAGCTGCTAAGAATGAAAGATGTTGGTATAATGATCTAACATCTAAAACACATGATGAATGAACATCTCCTTTTATTGTTATTTCATTATTCGGAGAGATAAAACGAAAATTCTTGATTGGATTGTAAAGGCTCTCTGGAATCTTTAATTTTTTCATTTCATTTATCCAGGAAACTCCGCTTGTTCTGACAAATTGTCCAATTCCTTTCTCTTTTTCAAGAAGGATAACTTTGGAACCTAATCTTGCAGCAGCAAAAGCAGCAGATAGACCTGCAGGACCACCACCTACTACAGCAATATCATATTTATACAATTATCTTTCCCTATAATGTTTCTTAACCTTTTTAGTTTTCGGTAAGAATTGGGAATATAAAATGAGAAAATTTTTTAATAGTACTTATAAAAATATAACAATGGAAGAAAAAAATACATTAAACGAAGGAGACTTTGCTCCAGATTTTACTTTCAACGATTCAAATAATAAGTCTCTAAGGTTATCAAATTTTTTAGGAAATGAAGTTGTTTTGTATTTTTACCCTCGAAACTTTACGCCTGGTTGTACAACAGAAGCATCTGAATTTGTAGAGGATTATGATAAATACGTAGAAAATAATATCATTATTATTGGTGTTAGTCCAGATAATGAAAAATCTCATTCAGAATTTAGACAACATATGAAAATTCCCTTTTTTTTGGCTTCAGATAGCGATAAACAGATATCTCAAAAATATAGGGTATTTGGATTGAAAAGATTCATGGGTAAAGAATATCTAGGTATCAGTAGAACAACTTTTTTGATTGATAAAAATGGCAAAATAATCAAGATATTTAATAAAGTGAAACCTAAAGGTCATAGTACTGAAATTTTAGATTATTTTTTCAACAAAGAATAGATACTAATTTTTTTCATAAATAATACTCATCAAGTACTTGATCTATTCTTTCTAGATCTAGCTCAAAAAATTTAATAAAATTCTCATCTATTTTAACTTCATTATAAATCTCATCGAATTTAGAACCGTTACGGAAGTAGTTAACAATTTCCGCCAACATTTCTAAAAAATTCCTAGATAATAAATTCCAATAATCAATTTGATCGAAATTATTATTTTCGATCATTTGGATAAATTTAGTGATAGAATATATTACTAAAAACCGTAATTTTTGTAATAATTTTTTATATTGATCAGCATCTGGAATACTAGGAATAAGTGTACAAATAATATATTGATAATGATCGAAGTTTTTTAACAGGCTAAATGATTTGCCAATTTGTGGATATTTATTTTTTAAAATATTGCGTTCTATTCTAATATTGTTAAAGAAATCAGGAATTCCATGAGCTTCAAAATAAGTCGAGGTGATCCCGTCATTAATTAATATCTTTTTACATTTATTAGATGAATTTAGGTATTTGTTAATCATATTACCTGAAGATGACAATTTGAATGGTATCGTTCTACCTAATCTAAATATTAATCTAATGTTTTTTATGAAGTCTTTTCATTCTTAACGGAATATGTTTCTACTAGTTGTCTTATATGTTGTAATATTTTTATGTGATGGTCCTCGTCTACAACAATACTTTTTAGTAAGTCCTTCATAATTGTATCTTCTGTTAGACTGATACATTCTAGAACCAATTTCTTTGAAGTTTCTTCTTCCTCAATTGATTTACTAACGCCGTCTTTAGTTAAATGTATACTTCCAGATGCTCCTTCAATTTTAGCCATGGCTTGCGTTATATATTGAATATGTTTAATTCCATCATTAAGTAAAGTGTTAATATAGTTTCTAATTAAGATGTTATCAATGTCCTTCAAAATAGAAATGTAATGTAATATTTCTTGTACTTCTGCTTCATTCTGGTTTTTTAATAATTTAAAAAGTCGCTGTTGCTTTTCTAACTCTTCTCTATGAGTAACCAATATTTTATCTACAGAGGGCATAGATAAAAGAATAATGATCAAGACCTTAGTTATTTTAGTGAAAAGAATTATAATTAGAAATTAATAATTTAATATCGTGTCGTCAAACAACGTTATTCCTTGTCAATGTATTTGTCATCAACGTTATGGAGATAAATCATTTTGTAGGAAGTGTTTAGAAAAACATAAAACTTCTCCATATTATTATATAATGAAAAAATTTGATTAAGTATTAATCTATGCGGGAGATGGGATTTGAACCCACGAACCCCTGAGGGATAAGAGCCTCAGTCTTACGCCTTTGACCAAGCTGGGCGACCCCCGCTCAAAATGAAAACGTCAAATACTCTAATTTGAATATTACGTGAGTTGGAAGGTAATAAAGAAATTAATATATCAAAAATTATAATGGTTTTTATATAATTATTTATTTCATACCAATGTGTTAATTCCAGTTAGGTGTTTTACTTGTGGTGGTTTAATTGCAGATAAATATTTTGAGTATAAAGAAAGAGTCAAATCAGGCGAGGATGATGCCAGGGTATTAGATTCATTAGGAATAAAACGCTATTGTTGTAGAAGAATGTTTATTTCCAGTATTGAAACAATTTATCAAGTAATTCCCTATTATGAAGTACTCAGAAGAAGAATGACAGAAATGCAATCTGAAAGTTAAGTTAGTGATATAATGCCCATTATTACTGATATTAACTGTAGGATTATTTTTAATAGTAGAGGCACTAAAACTATAGAAATAGATGTAATTTCGGACGATAAGTATCTCGGTAGAGCAGCTGCTCCATCTGGTGCTAGTGTAGGAAAAGGTGAAGCTCAAAGCTTTAGAGAAAATAGTCCTGAAAAATCATTAACGGAATTTAAGAAAAATTTGTCTAAGTTTATTGGTATAGAATCTGATGACCCCAAATCAGTATATGACGTTTTAAAAAATATAGACAAAACTGAAAATTATAGTAATATTGGTGGATCAGTTGCTTATGCATTAAGTTTAGCTTCAGTTGAATCAGCATCCAAAGCATTAGAAGTTCCGATCTTTAAATTGTTAAATCCAAATGGCAAATTTGCTTTTCCCTATCCATTAGGAAATATTCTTGGAGGTGGTTCACACGCAGGACCAGGTACACCAGATATTCAGGAATATCTTATTTGTCCAAATGGGGCATCAAATATTCTTGAAGCACTAGAAATCAATTTCAAAATCCATAAAGAGTTGAAAAAATTATTAGAAAAAATAGATAAGAGATTTACTTATGGTAGGGGTGACGAAGGAGCATGGGCTCCTAATATGAATAATGACCAAGCAATAGAGATAGTGGAAAGAGCAATTTTGGAGTCAGGATATCAATCGAGAAAAGAAGTATCTTTAGGAATTGATTTTGCTAGTTCGTCTCTATGGAATCCGGAAAGCAAAAATTATGATTATATACGACAAGGTTTAACACGTTCTTCAGATGAACAAATTGAATTTGTAAATAATATTATTGATAGATATAATTTAATCTATGCGGAAGATCCTCTTCATGAAGAAGACTTTGAGGGAATGTCTATTATTACTAAAAATAATCCAAATTGTCTAGTCACAGGAGATGACATGCTTGTAACAAATAAAAATCGAGTCAAAGAATCATTAAAATTAAATTCCTGTTCTGGAGCTATATTAAAAGTTAATCAAGCAGGGTCTCTTTACGATGCGTTACAATTTGCTAACGAATGTAACAACAATAATATCAAATTAATCACATCTCATCGTTCTGGAGAATCAATTGATTCTCATATTGCAGAGATTTCTATAGCTACCAATTCAAAAATGCTAAAATCGGGAGTACTTGGCGGGGAAAGGATAGCTAAACTAAATCAGTTAATCAGACTAGATGAGTATGGTTTAATAAAAGGAATGTCTGATGTTTTCACATCCTGATATGAGTGAAGATATTGATACTACGAATAAGGATTTAAATTCTAATGTTGCATCTGACGTAGAAGAGATTCAACAAGAAAATGA